>CASFML010000181.1 GCA_949295795.1 uncultured Gammaproteobacteria bacterium
AAGCAAAAAAAGTATTATCGCAGATATAGGTTCAGGCACGGGATTTCTTACTAAATTATTTCTTGATTATGGTAATACTGTATATGGTATTGAACCAAACCAAGCGATGAGAGAAGCAGGGGAAGCCTATTTAGCGCAATATCCCGATTTTCATTCAATTTCGGGAACTGCAGAAGCGACCCATTTAGGTGTAGCAAGCATCGATTTTATTACTGTAGGCACTGCGTTTCATTGGTTTGATTTGGAAAAAACCAAATCAGAATTTAAACGAATTGCCAGGCCTCATGCTTGGGTTATTTTAATATGGAATATTCGAGATATTGAATCTCCTCTCATCCATGATTATGAAAACTTATTGCTAGAATATGGCAATGATTATGCTAATTCGAAAGCCAAAAAATTAGATAAAGTGGTGATGGATAGCTTTTTTAAGGGACATATTAAAACCGCAGCCTTTAAAAATATTCAGTACTTTAATTGGGAAGGATTTAAGGGTAGATTACTATCGACGTCATTTATCCCTGGAGCAGAACATGCAAAATATAAGTCAATGATAAAACAATTAAAGAGCATTTTTTTAAGATATGAAAAAAACGGGGTAATCGAATTTTTATATCAAACACATTTGTATTATTCTCAAATCATATAGGATATGCTAACACTACCTCCTTTGTCGCTTTATATCCATTTCCCTTGGTGTATACAAAAATGTCCTTATTGTGATTTTAATTCGCATGCATTAAATACTGAATTGCCAGAATTAAATTATGTGAAGGCCTTGCTGCTAGATTTAGAACAAGATCTTAGATATTTAGGCGATCGACCTATTATAAGTATTTTTATGGGTGGCGGGACACCTAGCTTATTTTCGCCTGATACACTTCAGTACCTGTTGAGAGAGCTAAGAAATCGGTTAAACTTTTCTGATGTTATTGAGATTACTTTAGAAGCAAATCCTGGAACTGTAGAATATCAGCGTTTTTATGGTTATCGTGAAGCGGGTATTAATCGACTTTCATTAGGTATCCAAAGTTTTTCAGCTGAAAAACTAAAATGTCTCGGGCGTATTCATGATGGAGATGAAGCGATTAAAGCGGTCTTAGCCGCTAAAACAGCAGGGTTTGCTAATATCAATCTTGATCTGATGCATGGGTTACCAAAACAGACTGTAAAAGAGGGTCTTGAGGATTTGCAGATGGCCTTTTCATTGCAGCCAACGCATATTTCTTGGTATCAATTGACCATTGAACCCAATACACTGTTTTATAAGAAGCCACCGCCGCAATTACCACTCGATGAAACTCTAGGTGAATTACAGGATCGAGGCGAAGAAGTTTTTAAGCAAAAAGCCTATAAACATTATGAAATTTCTGCTTTTAGTAAAGAGGAAATATACCATTGTATTCACAATTGTAATTATTGGCAGTTTGGGGATTATTTAGGCATCGGGGCGGGCGCACATAGTAAAATAACCGATAGCAAAAAAAATACCATTAGACGATTTTGGAAGCAAAAAAATCCAAAAGCTTATTTAGCACAAACCAATCATTTTTTAGTCGAAGAGAAATTGGTTTTAGCGGAAGATTTGCCTTTTGAGTTTATGTTGAATGCATTAAGACTCCATCAAAAGATTCCAGTTGAACTATTTCAGCAACGAACTGGACTCCCTCTTTCGACTATTAAGCCTATTTTATCTCAAGCGCAGCACCAAGGTTTACTGACTTATGACGCTTCAGCCATAGAGACAACAGAATTTGGTAAACGTTTTTATAATGATTTACTTGCATTGTTTATGAAGATTACATTTTAATCAATTAAAGTGTAAAAAAAACTAGATCCCAGATTTCATGTCCTAATTGCTGACCGCGTTTTTCAAATTTGGTCAGAGGGCGAGATAAAGGTCTGGGTATAAATTGATTCTTCTCATTAGTGTTTTGCCATTGTGATGAATTTTCTAGAGTTTTTAACATATGTTGAGCATAATTTTCCCAATCCGTAGCAAGATGTAATTTGCCATTTAATTTAAGTTTTTCATATAATAATTCAATAAATTTCGGTTGTATAAGTCGTCTTTTATGATGTCGGGTTTTCGGCCAAGGATCTGGAAAAAAGATTTGTATTAAATCTAAACTGTGTTTAGGAAAGGAATGAGCTAAAATTTCTGTAGCATCGGCATAAAAAACTTTAATATTATTAAGTTTAAATCTTTTGATTTGTGTTAAGAGTGATGCGATTCCAGGACGATGAACTTCTATACCTAAATAATTATTTTCTGGGTAGAGCATGGCTTGCTGTAATAAACTATCCCCCATACCAAAACCAATTTCCAAGACAGTAAAGGCTTCTCGTCGAAATAACGTTTTAAAATCTAATTGAGATACCTCTTTTTGATGAGATAAAGTCAAAAAAGCCTGTTGTTGAGTTTTGCTTAATTTTTTTTGGCGATGCACAAAACTACGTATTGGTCTTAGAAATTTATCCATGGGAATAGTATTAGCTATTAAGCATTAAGGATAGTTCTTTAACGAGGCATTCAATACCCATCGCTACTTCTTTAATTGAACGGGCTAACATATAGGCGGGTGTCGTAATTAATTTATGGGGTTTATCCACAACACAGTCTGTGGCAGCACATATAATGTGTTTGGCACCTAGCTTTTCTAATATTTCTGCAGTGGCTTTATCATTTCCAATGGTTATTTTGATTCCGGTTGGATAAAGCATCGGGGCTAAAACGGGTGCAATACAAATAAATCCGGCGGGTTTTTTGGCGTCTACTATAGCTTTAGCAAATTTAAAAACATCGGCTTGTATGGAGTAATTTTCTTTATTTAAACCAAAATTACACAAATTTAATGCGGCGCCAAAACCCCCTGGAAATATCATAGCTGTAAAATCATCTGGGTTGGTTAAGCCTATGTCTTTAATTTTTCCACGGGCAATGCGTGCAGATTCTTCCAAACTATTTCTAGATGTATGTTCTATGGTTTTGCCATCAACCATATTGACTACGCGGGCTTGAGGTATATTAGGAGCTAAACATTGATAAGTTAATCCAGCACGGTCTAGTGCTAATAAAGTAAGCACAGATTCATGGATTTCACTGCCATCCAGTGCACCACAGCCTGATAAAATTACTGCGATCTTTTGTTTTTGCATTGCTTTTCCTCTTCAGAACCGTTATAAATTTGCCCTATTATTATAGTAATAGGGCTATTTCTCAACCCCTATCCAAATTAGGCAGTGATAAAAGCATGTCAACCATTCAAGCTAAACCCAGTAAAGGAAGCTGGGTCTTTGATTTAATATTACTAGCAGCGGGTATTGCTTTAATATTCAGTTTATTTTTAGGAACGAGACCTCTGAGCGTGCCTGATGAAGGAAGATATGCTGAAATTCCACGAGAAATGTTGGTTCTCCATGATTTTGTAACGCCTCATTTGAATGGAATTAAATATTTTGAAAAACCTCCCTTGTTTTACTGGTTACAAGCAGGAGCAATTAAAGCTTTAAACCCATTGATTATCAAAACAGAAAATATTGTAACTAAACCAAAAGAAAATCATTATTTGGCTCCTATCAGTGAATGGACGGTTCGACTGCCGAACGCTATTGTCGCGCTATTAGGCTGCCTGTTAGTTTATGTAGCCGGTCGAATTCTTTTTGAAAGACGAGCAGGCCTATTAAGTGCCATTATTCTTGCATCCAGCCTTTTATATTTTGCATTGGCGCGCATGGTCACACTCGATATGACCTTGTCCTTCTGTTTATCTGGAAGTTTGTTGGCTTTTTTAATTGCAAGCTATCAATCCCCTAGTTTAGGACGCCGGGCTTTATTTTATAGTGCTTATATCTTCGCTGGATTAGCAGTGCTTACCAAAGGACTTATCGGCATAATATTTCCAATTATGATTATTGGATTTTGGATCTTATTATCAAATCAATGGCGTTTGTTGAAAGAATGTTACCTCCCGAGTGGATTTTTTTTATTTTTATTAATAGTTTTACCATGGCATGTTTTAGTTCAACTAAGGAATCCTGAGTTTTTCCAATTCTATTTTATTGACCAACAGTTTTTGCGTTATTCCACTTTAATTGCACAACGTTATCAACCTGATTGGTTTTTTATCCCAATTTCTATTGCTGGTTTTTTACCTTGGGTGTGTTTTTTTCCTCAAGCGATAGTGAGCCACTGCCCCAGAAATATGCAACAATTTATTGAAAAAAAGAATTATATTTTCCTTTTATTATGGATAGGGATAATTTTTCTTTTCTTTTCTTTTTCACATTCCAAATTAATTCCTTATATTTTACCCATTTTCCCTGGTTTGGCCTTACTAACGGGTCGTTATCTTTCCACTTACTGGCAACAGTTCAATGCTATTAAATGGGGATATATAGCGGTACCTTTGGTATGGTTATGTTTAGGATTTTTAGGGATTCTATATTTAGTAAATGATCCCTCTATTACTTTATCAAAAATTTCCAGAATATTTTTAATCATATGCTATAGTGTTTTTTTGCTGAATAGTATAATAGCGAGTTGCTTTATTATGCATAAGAAATCTAAAATGGCATTTATTACGCTGGCAATAGGCAGTGTGATTAGTTTTCTGATTGTTTCTATCAGTATTCCACGGCTTGATACTCGATCGATAAAACCTTTAGTTGCTATTCTTAAGCCTTTATTAAAGCCGAAAACTAAGGTATTTGCTTACGATGATTATTATCAAGATTTACCTTTTTATTTAAATCAAAGGGTATTTACAGTGAACGTTAATGGAGAATTAAGCTTTGGTATGCAACATCAGGATACACATGCTTGGATGTTAAACGATGCTAATTTTTGGCCGATTTGGAATAGTCATGAATATGTTTATATGATAACCAATAAAGAGATATACCAGCGTTTGAAACAATCGAAAACGCCAGCTATTTTTTTGCTTGCACAAACTGAGCAAGATGTTTTATTAAGTAATCATCCGAAAAATGTAATATCAATGGTAAAAAGAGGATAAATAAAAAATGAATAAGCCTTATATTAGCGTAGTTATACCTGTTTATAATGAGTCTGAAAATCTAGAGCAATTATACCAACGCTTGATTGCAAGCCTAGATAAATTAAATAAATCTTATGAGATTATTTTAGTTAATGATGGTAGTCAGGATGATTCCTATGATCGACTTAATGAATTACAAGAAAGACGACCAGAACAAATTCGTATTATTCATTTTAATGGAAACTTTGGCCAGCATATGGCTCTGATGGCGGGTCTTGAGCGTGTAAAAGGAGAAATTATTGTCACTTTAGATGCAGATTTACAAAATCCGCCAGAAGAAATCACGCATTTGTTAAAACTGATTGAAGACGGACATGATTATGTTGGAGGAATAAGAAAGGATCGGCAAGATACCTTTTTCCGACGTTATGCCTCTAAAATTAATAATTGGTTACGCTTTAAAATGACTAAGATTCGTTTGAGTGATCAAGGTTGTATGTTAAGGGCTTATCGACGCTCACTTGTTGATTTAATGGTAGCAAGTAAGGAAACCTCTTTATTTATTCCAGCACAAGCCTATAGGCTTTCTATTTCACCTACTGAAATTGAGGTTGGGCATGATGCGCGAAAATCGGGTGAGTCCAAATATAATCTTTATCGGTTATTGCGCCTAAATTTTGATTGGATGACAAGTTTTACCTTATTACCTTTACAAATTTTTACCATGTTAGGATTATTTATTTCCATATTAAGTAGTTTTTTTGTTGCGTATTTGTTGTTACGGCGAATTTTTATCGGGCCAGAAGTAGAAGGGGTGTTTACTTTGTTTGCGATAGTTTTTTTTATAATGGGGATAATGTTGATGGGTTTAGGGATTATGGGCGAATATATTGGGCGTATTTATCAAGAAGTACGACATCGTCCGCGGTATGTTATTCGAAAGATTGTTGATGATACAAATGAATAACTATAATAAAAAAATTTTTAATACAAGTAGTAAAATATGAGTTTAAAAGTATTAATTCTAGGGATCAATGGCTTTATTGGCAGTAGCCTAGTAGAGCATTGTTTGGCCAAAACAGATTGGCAGTTGGTTGGATTGGATTTAACTGAAAATAAGATTAGTGAGTTTCTTAAACATCCGCGGCTTAGGTTTAAAAAAGGAGATGTGAACCAAGAAATAGTATGGATAGAGCAACAGATTCAACAGTGTGATGTGGTCTTGCCTTTAGTGGCTATTGCTACACCGGCTAGCTATGTAAAAAATCCCTTAGGTATTTTTGAGCTTGATTTTGAAGCTAATTTAAAAATTATTCGTTTATGCGTTAAACATAAAAAACGTCTAGTTTTTCCATCCACGTCTGAAGTGTATGGTATGTGCAATGATGAAGAATTTGATGAGGAAACCAGTAATTTCGTATTAGGACCCATAAATAAACCTCGTTGGATCTATTCGTGTAGTAAACAACTATTAGATAGAATCATTCATGCTTATGGTTTAAATAATGAATTATGTTATACCCTGTTTAGACCATTTAATTGGTTAGGTCCTAAGCTTGACGATCCAACTAATCCTAAGCCGGGAAGTTCGCGGGTGGTCAGTCAATTTATGGGAAATATATTGCGTGGTGAAGCTATACAACTGGTAAATGGCGGACAGCAGCGGCGGAGCTTTATTGACATTGACGACGGTATAACCTGTTTATTAAAAATTATTGCAAATAAAGATGGATGTGCTGAACAAACTATTTTTAACATTGGAAATCCAAAAAACGATATTTCTATTCGCGAATTAGCCGAATTATTATTAGAATTAATCAAGTCTTATGCCAATTATGCCAATTATGCTGCACAAGTTAAATTACAGATAATAAATTCGGATAATTATTACGGAAAAGGCTACCAAGACGTACAACGTCGCATGCCATCTATTAAACGTGCTCAACAACAGCTCGATTGGCAACCAGAGATAGACATAAAAACTAGCTTAAAGAAGATTTTAGATTTTTATTTATAACATTAATTTGATTGAGTGTGGCATTTAGAAAATTATGATCTAAATCTATTTCAGTTTTTAAACACCAAAGTCGAGTATCAACAAAGCCTATACATTTTACTGCATCTTTTTCTGTCATTATAATAATGGCATCATCGCCATAATTGAAATCACGAGGTTTAAATTGGTGATGGTCAGGGAAAGGGTGTTCAATAATAATAAGGTCGAGTTTACGTAAGGTTTCAAAAAATTGATTAGGATTACCGATGCCTGCGACAGCATGTACCTTTTTATTAAAAAAATATTCCGCCGATTGTTTATTTTTAGTTTGAATAAGCTGATAAAAATAATCTGGAATTAAGGATAATTTAAACTCATTAGCTTGAGTTATTCCTTTGCTGATAACAAAATCAACAGAATTTAAGCGTGAAACAGGTTCTCGCAAGGGTCCTGCAGGTAAACAAAAATTATTACCAAAGCGTCTTTCTCCATCGACAACGATAATTTCTATATTCCTACCGAGGCTTAAATGTTGTAGACCATCATCACTAATAACAATATTGCAATTCGAACGTTTCAGTAAACTTTTAGCGCCACGACTGCGATTAGGGTCGATGACAATTGGACATGCAGTATGTCGAGCAATCAATAGAGGTTCATCACCTACCTCACGAGCATTACTATTTTGATGTACTAAACAAGGAAAATGTTTAGTGTTACCACCATATCCCCGACTGATGATGCCTGGTCGCCAACCTTTTTCTTTCAGAAAACGGGCTAAGGCGATGACAACTGGAGTTTTTCCTGTTCCTCCAATAGTAATATTACCAACAACAATAACCGGTACTGTGAGGTAATTTATTTTTAAAAAATGTAATTGATAAAATTTACGGCGTAAAAAAATAAAGATACGGTAAATACACGATAATGGCCAAAGTAAATAAGCCAAAAAATTTTTTTTCTGCCAAACTTTTAACATTATTTTTTTGGAGTTAATGAGATGATGCTACGCTTTTTCTTAAATAATTTATAATGACGAATAAGCGTCGTTAACAGATTAACTAGCAGAATAGCAGCGGTAGAGAGATAGGCTATCCATAAATAAAAACGATAATCTTTCATTGTAACTTCCTGTTATTCTATCTGTTGTAGAATAACATAATCTGGAGCAGCTTGCTTATAATCATTTTCAACAATTTTTAATTCGGGACTATTTGCGCCAATTGTTGCTTGAATGACTTGATAAGTTTTGTTTAATGCTAAGCGAAAGGCCAATAAAGCGTCTTGGCTTAATAAAAAATGGCCTAGATATAATGCTGAGAAAAGATCTCCACTTCCATTAAACAATGTTGGAGTGTTTGGCATAGTAGCAAACCATTGTTCTCGTTTGTTTGAAAGAAATGCGGTGGGTTTTTTAACTGGGTTTGAAATGATTTTTTCTTTTAAATTTAAGCTGGTTATAATGGTAATGCGTATTCCTTGATTATGAAAAAAATCGGCTGCGCTTTTTAAATCATTTAAATTATTTATTTCTTTTCCATATAAATATTCTGCTTCAAAATGGTTGGGAGTAATTATACTGGCATTTGATAAGCTTTGATTGCGAAAGAAATCAGGAATATCAGGCTTTACAAAGCAAGCTTTACCATTCGGTGTGGCCATAACGGGGTCGCATAAATAAATAAGTTGAGGATTGACCTGACGAAATTGTTGTACAGTTTCAAGAATGATCCCCCCAATTTCTTTATCGCCAATATATCCAGATAAAATTGCATCGCATTGTTTTGCTAGATCGAGGGAAACTAAACCTTGAATGACAGAACGAATATGCTCGGCAGTGCAAACATCTCCTTGCCAATGTCCATAACCGGTATGATTAGAAAATTGCACGGTATTAATTGGCCAAACCTCAAACCCTAGAGACTGCAGCGGAAAGGTAGCGGCTTTATTGCCAACATAGCCATAACTGACATGAGATTGTATCGATAAAATGTTCATCGGACCTCTAAGGAAAAGTTTGTATTGTCTTTGGTGCCCCAGGCCGGATTCGAACCGGCGACCTGTCCCTTAGGAGGGGACTGCGCTATCCATCTGTGCCACCGGGGCAAAGATTCTTATTATACCCTATACCCCTAGTGTTAGAAGATTTTTAAACAAGCTACTTGAGCGATGGAACTTTTTTAATTTGTTAATGAGGTAAAATTAAAAATGTTCAATAATTATATTGAGTTTTCAGTTAAGTTTATTTATATTTCATATTAATTTAAATAATAATTTTATAAAGGATAATAACAATGCCAGGAATTCATCTTGTCAAGGATAATAAATTTCGTACCCTATATGAAGATATTTCTGAATATCTTAACCATAATTTCAAACCAGAAAATTCAAATTTAATTAATAAAAAAATAATAAAAAAAAATCAAGATCCACAACTTACTCAGTTAAAAATCAATTTTGAATATCAGTCTATTCTTGGTGACTCATCAAAAATCTATAATTTTTTTGTGGTTGATCGTAAAAATAAAAATTCACTTTTGCATATAGCTTGTAAAGAGGGAAATGATTTACTAGTACGATTTTTACTGAATGCAGGCTTAAATATTAATCATCTTAATACTTATCATGAAAGTTCATTATATCTTGCCTGTTTGCATCAACAAGAAGAAATTGTTGATTTGCTTTTGAATTCTGGTGCCAATGCTAACGCTGGTTTAATAGAGGCAAAAAAAATCCCTTTATATATAACTCTGGATCCTGAGAATAATGATTTGACTGAATCTGAAAAAATCAAAGCTGCTAATATTCTGAAAAAGCTGATGGATAAAGGAGTTGATATAAACCAACAATTAGGCCGTCGTAGCCGATTTGTTCCTATTCACTACGCTGTGATGGATAGAAGAAAATTATTAGTCCAAACTATCGTAAAATCTAGGAAAGTGGATCTAAGTCTTACCGATGTCGATGGCAGAACGGCTTTGCATATGGTCGCTGATTATAGGAGTCCAGAGGATAAAGTAAAAGAAGCTTTTCAAATGAAGGAAGAACAACAAATTATTGAACTCATCATTCCTAATGTCGACTCTATCAGTAAACAGGATAAATGGGGTAACACACCCTTACATATCGCCGTAATCAATAGTAATGTCGATGTAGTTGCAGCAATAGTAAAAAAAGATTATTTGTTTCCACAGTTAAAAATTTTAAATATAAAAAATAACAATGGGAGAACCGCTTTACACGAAGCGGTCTTAGAGGCCCATCGTGGGCCAAAAATTTTGGACCTTTTAGTTCAATTGGCCACACAAGATGAATTAGCTATCAAAAGTGATGTTATTCAAAACGGGTATATTTTTACCAATAAAGGTCATACTGCTTTAGAGATGGCTAATGATCTACTAGCAAAATTTCAAAGAAAATCACAACTATTAAGTGATTTAGTGACGATCAACACTTTGGTTAATGATTTCAAGACAAGCCTGGTTTATTCAGAACCAAAAAATATTTTATATGAAAAAATGTCTGAAATAAACCAAAAATTAGAAAAAATAGTAAATTTTGTAAAAATTGATGATCGATTAAAAAGTCTTAGGAAAATAGCTTTTGATATTTCTATTAATACATTATTACCAGACACGACCCTTGAAGATATAAAGTCTCTGACGGATATACTTTCTAAAAAGATAGATTCTTTGCAACAATACATTCATACAAATATTAATGCTAACTATCAACAAGGACTTATTAACGCAAAAAATACACTTGAGCAAACTGAGTATTTTAAATGGAAAAATCAACAGTTAAATATAGAAAGTAGTTTCCCTGAGCTTACAAATAATGTGCATGAAAGTTCTTTGCTAGAAGCAGCAAACACAAAATATATTCAAGCACACTCTTTTTTTTTAGATAACAGGGTTGATGATGCAAAAATTTGCCTAAAAGAAAGTGTGGATTATTATTATGCTATAAAAAATTATGTTGCAATGGAAAAATCCTATGAATTTTTAGCGCTGATATACATTAATTCAGGTAAAACAAAAGAATATGAAGCACTCAATCAAACCATATTGCGTTTTCCAAATCAAAATGATGAAGCTAAATTACATGCTCATTTGGCATTAGCAGGTTTTTATAAAGCATTAAAAAATCACAATTTAAGTCTATTATTTCCAGTATCAAATGATGATCTTTATGCTCATGAATCGTATCACTACAGCGAAGCTTATAAGCTGACACAAGGTAACTTAGATAATCAGGCCCATGTTGTTTTACAACGTGAAATGGGCATCGGAAATAAGGTTAAATTAGGAACCTACAATATTCAACAATGTATTGCTGTGGTTGCTCATGATCCTCATTCAGGAAAAATTGTTTTAGCCCATTTTGATCGATTTTCTGGGCCCATCAAGTTTATTGAAAATATTTTAAGAGAATTTCCTAATATACCCAAAATAAATCTTTATTTGACTGGAGCTCGAGATCGTTATACAACGGTCTCCCCAACATCAACCATCAAGGTTTCTGATAATAACGTTGATCAAGTTTTCAAACAAATTTTTTCGAATAGGGATCGATTTAATATTTTAGCCACGGATGTCGGTGATAAATTATCCCCCGAAGCTGTCGTTTTTAATTTTGAGACAAAAAAGCTAGAGCACAAAATGCCTCATCGTGCCGATCCCAGTTTAAATTCTAGAGCAGCAATGATGTGTGTACAAATAGGTCAAAAAAATGGAGATTATCTACTACCTCTTGAAAAAGTCGATTTTAATCGAGATGAAGGATCGCGAAAAAGAATATTTTCAAATGAACAGCGACAATTAATTGAGCAAAGGTTAGAAAGCTTTAAAGAAATTACTGATGTATCCGAAGCATGGAAGCATGATCAACTCATACAGCCGCTCTTAGCTATTAAACAAGCCACAAATAATTTACCCATAAATTACCAGCAAGGCTTATTTGCTAATTTTGCTATAAAAGAAAATATATTTGTTGCGCAACCCTCTTTTGATAAAGAAGACTTTTATAGACAACAACGAAGACAGCAAAGTCCAGATTTTATTAATATTTTGTATACCCAAAACCTACTAAGTCCATCTACTTCGAGTTTTAATGAAATTAATACGCAGGGTATAGAAGATGATCTTGAAGGTATTAATATCCAGCCTCCAAGAAAAAAAATTTGCTTGCAAGGAATACAAAAACGTGAAATTGAACTTTGTTCAATTTATGAAGAGGAGCTTAGGAATTTTATCGTCAATAAGCAGGAAGATCAGGAAATAAATCATGAAAATATAATCATTGATAGTGAAGCTTTTCTAAAACATCTCAAAAGCTGTGATTCAGAAAAACAAAGTGAACTTATACGATTCGCTGAAACTTTTCACATTACTGGTGCTAAGCAATTCGTTCTTAAAAGTCTTATTAATAATGAAAAATTGAAATTTCATGTGAAAAAGACGAGTAAAATTTCATCAGGATTAAGTAATAGTCTAATTTACGAAGGTGCCTTAACAGATTTATTTCATGGTGATTTTGATTCAGCCATACAGCTTGGAGGACTTAATACTTTTGGCCAAATCTTAAATCAAGCGTCTAATAAACTTAATATATTAAGCCAAAAATGGATAGCTGAAGGAAAATGGTTACGAGGTCAATTTTTACGAGCGAGTACTCCTTTTTTGAGTCGCAGTACTTCCTTATTCAGTATTTTTAACATTGTTAAAGATGTTAAAATGTTGAAATCAACCAATAATATCGATCAATACACTGAAGCCATGGTTGATATGGTAAGTAATGATGTGTATGTAGGTTTAGATTTAGTAGAAACGGGGGTGGAAATAGCCGAAGTCAGTTTTGAATCGCTTGCTCTTGGGATTTCTGCTGTTACTGGTCCGGTAGGTGAAATAATTGGAGCTTGTATTTTATTGGGAAATCGAGTCTATGAAGCCGTTGAAAAGACGAAACACGAAAATGAGCTTATTCAATTAACAGGTTGGGAAAAATTTAAAGAAGGGTTCCGAGGATTTTTGGACATCAAACCGGAAGCTTATATTCAAAAAGAAATGGATGAGATAACAGAATATAATACCCACATTTTACCCAAAGCATGGGATTGGTTAACCAAGCACGAAGGGTTTAAGTATATTATTCTTCCTGCAATTGAAGAGATCGGCCAACGATCACAAATCGTGAAAGGCCCAAAAGAATGTAGCGGAGGAGGAAGGCAGTTTGCGCCAACTTGCACGGATTTACATAAAATTCAAGTTCCTATTTTCGCGGAAATTAAAAATAATAGAGTCTATTTTTATCACAAACTTTCGGGTTTTTGGAAAACACAATATGATCTTAGAGCTCCATTAGGCAGTAAATTATTCTGTATACCCATGAGTAATCCAGGTACTGGCCAATACGTTTACCAAAATCAACCTGAGATTCTTTGTCGAGCAGCAATTGCTTTAAAAAAATTAAATGGCACAGGAAAAGCATTTTTCAATTTGGGAACTGGAACGGATTATATTCAGGGATTTAAAAATATTTCTAATGTGATGATGGTGAGTGACGGTGCTAAAGATTATGAAGGGGGAGATCAAGATGATATCTTTATTTTAGATGCAAAAAAAGTAATGAGTGTCACATTAGAAGGGAATAAAGGCGGTATAGATGGAAGAAAAGGAGAAGATACATTATTGCTACAAGAGTTTCATCCTAGTGTTGATAGAATTACTGTTAATTTTCGCGAGGAAAAATTAAAATATGCTAATCAAACACTTGATATTGTGAGTATTGAAAAGCTTATTGGCGGGAGCATTTCCCTATCCGTTGAAGCTGCATGTGGTTCACGTGAAATACATACACAGGGTAATAATGATATTATTTGGATTCCAGCAAATGAATGTCCCTATGCAATAAAAATGTATTTCAAATCAAACACAACAGTAAAAAATTATGCCACTCAGGGAGATTTTATTTATTCTATTTTTAATCAAGCCGAAGGAAATATTGTTGTTAATATTGATGGATATCAAAATGTATTCGATCGAAGTAAGGATCTATTCTCGACGCACCAATTTTTATTGAATGATAATTTTTTAAATATTAGGCGAATTTTTTCGGATTTTTCTAAATTAAATCAAGTTACAGGCACGTATCCAATTACATTTCATTTATTGAACTCTCAAAGTTTAGCTCTTTTAAACAAAATTCAATCTATTTCTATCATCAATACATTTAACGGAGGTTATATTAATTATCAGTTTGATAGTGAGAAGCGTCCGCCAAGTATCTTTGAAATTAGCAATTTACCTGTGAATTTGAATAAAACTCAAGTATTAGAAATTTTTAATGAGAAGGATGTCAGATCAAACTATCTTGATTGGGATAATTTTAATCTCACATTAAGCAATAAATATCATATTCAATATATTTTAGTAAAATTATTAGAGGACTCAACTTCTTCTTTTATTAAAAGCAATTGCCAACTTGAAGTTAACACTCGTTTAATCAAAACATTAAGTTTTCATTTTTTAGACAATTCGACGATCAAAATAGGTAACAATAATACTTTCTTATTTCATACGAGTTCTGAAACAGTTGAAACTATTCTGTCTATTTATAAACCGCTGGCTTATAAACTAAATCTGATAAGTACAATTCATACTGATAATAATGAATCAATTATCATTGGGCATAGAGGTCATGAAGTGATGAACTATAACCCCAATGCATTTAAAACTCATTTGGATGGAAATGGAGGCGAAAGTCTTTTTGTTATAGATGCAAGACCTAACGATTTACGTAGTTTTTCAAATCTTCCCTCGGATTTACGTGGTTTGTCTAATGGCCTTTTAGATTTAGGGAATTTATCTAATCTTCCTTTGAATGAAGTTATTCTTTATCATGGTTATGATCGACATGTAAATACGCTTGATTTGAGACCTTTAGTAGCTCAATTTCAAACAGAATCTATGGATAGATTATTTAAAATGGTATTTGTCCCTCCTACAGAAGAAAATAATCTTAATAATGATTTGCTATTGTTATTTACTATACAAAACCTACAAATCCAAAAGACGATTATCCCCATTCGTTTAAAAGATGCTATTTTAACTGATTGGCATCTCCATTACTTAAATATTATTATTCATGTTGCTCCTCAAAAAATAATAGGGACGTTGGATCATTTAAAATTACAACCCATTCCATTACATTTTGATCAAAAGCATAAAATCATTAGTATTACTGCCCAAGATGTTGAAGAAAATACAATGATATATGTTCCAGCGATGGAAGAAATAAATTTTTTTCGTGATGGTAATCATTTGGTATTATCCAATATTTTTAATCTTTCTAAATCAGTGCCTGAAAGAACTATTTTATTGATTAATTATTTCAATGAACCTAAATTGTCTACACTTGTTATTAAATTTCCTAATAATGAAATAATTCTTTCTTCTCGAACTTCAGCAATAAATTTAGCACCTCATTTCCAGGAAAGAGCTAGTGCATGGCAGAAAGCGTTAGATACGGTTATTTTTAATCAAACTAATGTATCGGTAGGTGCTGGTATTTTGTCGGCTGAAAATCAAATTGCTCTCTCTGAAGAGACAGATCGGAAGAGATCATCCAGACCAATACGTTCTACAGCTAATAATTTCTTTAAAAATGCGGTTAATAACCAAGTGCAGATTGATGATAAATCAAAAAATGTGGTCAGTGTCCCTGCTTTAAGTCAATCGTATTCTTCAAAAGAAAATTATTTATGTACAACTGGTATTTCTGGGAAAAATTTTTTTCTTGTTAAATTGTTTTTTCATGTTTTTGGTCGCCAATCTATCATCAAACGAACAAATAAATCGGAAAAACTTTTAACTCAAATTGAACAGTCACAAGATTCAGATTGGAGTTTAAAAAATTTAGAGGTCGGCGAGGCAAAATATGGACCAAGAGGTTGACAATGAGTGCAAAATTTGACTAATAATGACATAATACAGCGCTAAATGAATTTTAAGGTTTAGCGCGTCATGTCTATTGAAAAGAAACATTTTACTACCTATCATTTCTATCCTTGGTTAGTTATAGCTTTAGCGGCTGGATTTTTATTTTATAAATATATTTTACAAGTCTCTCCTAGCATTATGACCGAGGATCTCATGCGTGTGTTTCATATCCAAGGTACTGGTCTAGGTAATTTAGCGGCAAGTTTTTTTTATTCTTTTTTGATAGCCCAATTTTTTGTAGGTGTTTTACTCGACCGTTATAGCCCACGCTTATTAACTGCAATGGCTATTTTTATATGTGCGGCCGGAATTTATATTTTTTCTAAGGCGCATACCTTAAATACTGCAACCTGGGCTCGGGCATTAATGGGGGTCGGGGCAGCTTTTGCCACAGTTAGTTATATGAAAATGACTAGTCTTTGGTTTAAACCCAATCAATTTGCTTTTGTTGGTGGTTTGCTGGCTTCTGCGGCCATGTTGGGTGCCATTGCAGGCCAGGTTCCTTTGTCTTTTGCGGTGAGTACTTTTGGTTGGCGGCATAGTTTATATTTGTGCAGTATTATTGGCTTAATTTTAGCGGGGTTATTTTATTTAATTGTTCGTGATAAACCCGCTGGTTCAATGACCGAAAGGGCTGTTGAAAAATTTTCATTTCACGATGTATGGATGGTATTGAATAATAAACAAAACTGGTTAATTACACTCTATAGTGGATTGGCCTTTGCACCGATTGATAGTTTTGCGGGTCTTTGGTGTATTCCTTTTTTGAAAGAAACTTATCAAGTCTCTCATACCCAAGCTGCTTTCTTAGCGTCTTTTATTTTTTTAGGTTTAGCTTTTGGTAGTCCTTTATTAGGTTTATGGTCGGATCGGATAAACAAAAGACTTCCTGTCATGTTGATCAATGCTTTTGTAGCATTGGTTGCCATTATCTTGATTATTTATGTTTATCATTTCCCACTTTGGTTATTAGGAGTTTTGTTATTTATATTCGGATTTAGTACAGGCGCATTTATGCTAGGTTTTGCTTTGGGTAGGGAGCTCAATAAAATAACGGTTGCTGCGACTATAATTGCCTTAATAAATACTGGAGATATTATTTTTAGTGCATTGACTCAACCATTGATAGGGAAATTGTTAGATGCGCATTGGCATGGCAAGTTAATAGCAGGTATGCATTATTTTTCAGCGATAGAATATCGCTATGCATTAAGCGTACTGCCTGCTTATTTACTATTAGCCTTAATTTTATTATTTTTTATCGGCGAATCAAATTCGCAGCAATTAGCTTCCTAATACTATGGGTTTGCTGGGTTAAGCTGATCGATAACTTTAGTTTTATAGTCAGATTGCATAATCGGTAAATTTCGAAAATCTTGTAGAACCTTCATGCAAGGAATAGTTTGGTTTTTTCTCTCAGCCATTTGTGCTTCCTGACTGATTCGTTGATAGACCAAAGAAGCGGCTGCTTGATCAGCAGGATCGTTAGATAACTTATTGATGGCTTCGTCTACTCTCGCAGAAAAATCGCCTAGATTCTGACCGCAAGCCTGTGCAACGCCCGCAATAGCACCGGCTTGTTTAGCAAATTCAATCGCTTTGCTTTGTGGATTGCTCAATGTTGCAGAAGGAGCAGCGCTGGTTGCAGCGAGGGCATTGGCTATCCCACTAATACTGACACCTATTAGCAGAATAAAACCTAATATTTTTTTTGGTGTTGTAAGCATTTTATTGGCTCTAGTTATTAATAGTATAAGGGAGTTCTAAAAAGTCTAGTAATGGACCTTCAAGGTTACCTAACCTGATAGTATGTGAAACCGCTTGAGTTTGCAAACAAACCAACGCTTGATAACGACCATCCTGCTCTTTAGCGGACATAATCAGAGTCCCTTTTTCGAGCTGTTGATCACTATCAAAAAGAGGAGTGCCTGGTATAGGAGGATTATTGGTAAGAAAAGCCACTCGATAAAGCCGACTTTTCGATTTTCCTAAATAATGGGTCCGCGCGATAATTTCTTGACCAATATAGCAACCTTTATTAAAACTTACGCCGCCTATCTCAGGAAAATTCAATTGATGGGGAGTAAATGTGCCACTCGTTTCTGGGTAAACAGTCGGAATTCCAGCCATAATATCTAATAAATGCCAGTGATTAACACCTTCTTGTTCAAATTTTTTATCACTTAAATTGATAGGTTCAGTTCTGGGGGCTAATTCGATGATGCGAGGAATAGGTCCTGGAATAGATAGGCTGAGTTTATGATCCGATACAACTAGATTATTTTCTTGGGTTAGGTCTTGTTGTATGGATAAGTTTTTTTCAGCAGTTCCCAAAAGCCCCGTTTTTTGCCAGTCTTGACTCACATCCTTTAAGCTTACTTTGGAAAAAACGGCATATTTTTGTAAAGACGCTAAAAGTAATGGCAAGGTACTTTGTTGCAGTAAAAAATAATAATCATTTTGGAAAAAAAATAACCGAAAATTAGCAATGATGCGACCTTTTACATCACAATGGGCACCTAATCGGCTTTGGTTTGCATTAATTTCCTCCAAATCGCAAGTCAATTGACCTTGTAAGAACTGTTTAGCCTCTTTACCGCTGGCGCGAATGAGACCAAGATCAATAAGATCGATAGCACTATTTTTAATCGTTATTTTTTCGAGCATAAAATCCAGCCTTATTCGTTAAATCAGCAAATATTCACTAGAATAAATTAATGATTATAAATTATTACGAATTTTTAGCGACCTAAAACAGCTGATTCAATTAAAAACTAACTATTAAACCAAAACAAAGCTGAGGTCTGAGGGGGGATATGCTTTATAGTGTCAGAGTTCTGACTTGTTTAATAATGATTTTTATTTGTCAGAAAGCCTTGGGTTTGACTATTACCAATACCTTAGCCGTTACAGCAACAGTCGGTGGCGGAGCAAATTGTACATTTGGATCTGTTTCTAATATGAGATTTCCTAATTATTATTCATTTAATTCTAATCCGGATTATGCAACAGGCACAATTACAGTAACTTGTATACCTAACCTAGCTTACGATATAGGGATTGATAAGGGACAAGGTGCCGGTGCAACAGAAGATCATCGATTGTTGACCAAACAAGGTGGAAATCAGCTATTAAACTACGGCCTTTTCCAAGACGCCGGACATCAACATAGCTATGGAACAATAATAGGCCAAAATACTCTACATCAAATAGCAACGGGATCTGCCGAAGTGATTACTATTTACGGAGAAATTCCTGGCAATCAAGCGGTAACCGCAGGTACCTATTTAGATCGAGTGATTATCTTTGTAACTTTTTAATATTAAGTGATTATCAGATTATTTTATTAACAAAGATTAAATTAATTTAATTTTTACTTGATCAGTTTTATAAAGCATTATATTCTTTTTCTGTGCTATAGGGTCTTTATTTGATAAGGAAGTCAATTATGTTCAAAGCACGAAACATTTTTTTTGCTCTATTAATCCTAATGAGCTTACCTGGGTTTAGTGCAACAACCACTGGAAATTTACCAATTAATGCGACAGTGGCAGCCGCTTGTATCTTTGGTAATATCACTTCCGTAAATTTTGGTAATTATACTGGAGCTGTAAACAATGCAAATGGTGGTATTGAAGTCAATTGTACCAATGGTACAACCTATAATATTTCTCTAGGACCAGGGACATTTGCAGGAGCAACTGTGACTACTCGACGAATGACTGGAACACCTTCAGGAAATCTTGCTTATGCTCTTTTTCGGGATGCTGCGCGTACTCAAAATTGGGGCCAGACTATTGGTACTGACACGGTAGCAGGGACGGGTACGGGCGCGATACAACCTTACACTGTGTATGGTCAAGTAGCTGCTGGATTGACACCTGTTGCTGGTAGTTATAATGACACAGTATTAATAACCATTACGTATTAGTTGATTTCTTAATATTGCTATATGGGGATGTATTTCGAATTCTTACTAAATTCTGGTAAATACTCAAAACAAGCTAATGGATTACAAGTAATTAATTGATAAAATTTGACTGCACCTGGTTTTATTTGAATGTTCAATTTATTGAATTAATTTACAAATGTTATGAAAGTATATAATTTGCCTATTCATAAAAATAATAGTGTTTTCCAAAATATATAAAAGGATTTGTAAAAAATGAAAATAAAATACTCCATTTTTAAATTTGGTATTTTATGGCTCTTACTTACTTCGAATGTTTATGCCAACGTTTTAGAAATTACTCCTGTTCAAATTTCTTTGTCTGCAAATCAGAAAATAGGTGTAATTAAGGTTACAAACCGAAGTGATGATCGTAGCTTACTACAATTAAGCTTATTAGATTGGCAACAAAGCCCTAAGGGTAAAGATATTTATAAAATTTCACATGACATCTTGCTCACACCACCCTTATTTGTCTTACCTGCACACAAAACTCAAATTATACGTTTTGCTTTAAGACATCCTACGTATAATACTGTGCAAAAAGCTTATCGAGTACATTTAAAAGAAGTCCAACAGCCTAGACAAAAAAAATTAGGTCAAACATTGTATTTTTTAATGGATATCTCTCTTCCATTATTCGTACAACCACAAAACATTGTAGAAAATGGAATTTGGTCAATCGAAGCTTTGGGTAATCATCATATGAGATTAAATTTATACAACGATGGAAATGTTGCTTTATTTGTAAATCAATGGCGAATATCTTCTGATCAAGCACAAGGGATCATGATGAAAAATCATTCTACATTCGCCTATATCTTACCGCACAGTTCCCATTCTTGGATAATAAAAAGTAATCCTAGTATTAATTATACGGATATTCAAGCAAATATAAATGGAAAAAGTAAAAAATTGGTTTTGCATCAGCTTTAAATTTGTATTAGTTATATGTTTTATATTTTTTTCTTTAGTTAGCATAGAAAGTAATGCAAAGCTAAAAAAAGAGTTATTAACAAAGCCATCTTCAAAAGAAAAAGCTAAAATAAGTATGATCCCATTGTTGCTTGAAATAAAGCTAAATGGGACAGTGTTGCCTGGAGTTACGCAATGTTATAAAGATTCATCAGATCAAATCTGGGTTGAAGAAAGTGATTTACGTCTATGGAAAATGCAATTTAATTCTCATTCTCCTTTTAACTATCATCGCGATCATTTATATAAGCTAGATTGGTATCCTGGTCTTTATTATCAATTAGATCAATATGCAATGCAGCTAACCTTATCTGCACCACCTGAATTATTTGCTATTCAAACCTTTGACCCTCTCAGTAAACGTTTGGGTGCGTTACGCCCAAACGATCCTGGTGCTTATCTCAATTATGATGCGGTCGCTTTAAGAAACAATTCTCCTGGAATCAATCAAACGAATCTTTCGGCATTAATGGGCGTAGGGTTGTTTAATCGTTTAGGTGTAGGAACTGCAGATGTATTAGCTTATAATAAATATGCCAATAATATTACGCTTTTAACCAATCAATCCAGTAAATTAGTCCGATTGAATACTACCTGGACCTTAGATCAACCCGAAAAAATTGCACGCTGGCGTTTTGGCGACGCCATAACTAGCTCGACTTATTGGAGTGGTGCATCACGTTTTGCCGGTATTCAATATGCCACAAATTTCAATACGCAACCTAATTTAGTGACTTTCCCACTACCTGGCTACCAGGGTGAAGCCGCTATTCCTAGTAAAGTGGATGTATTTGTTAATAGTGTTTTAAATCAACAACAAATAGTGAATAACGGTCCTTATATTTTTAATAATATTCCTGTTATTTCAGGAGCCGGTACTGTAAATGTGGTAACCCAAGATTTGTTGGGACGTAGCAAAGTTGCAAGTTTTTCTTATTATGCCAGTCCGCAATTGCTAAAGCCTAATTTAGTTGATTTTTCCTATGAAACAGGGTTTGTACGCGATAATTATGGTGTGAATAGCAATGATTATGGGCGTTTTTTGGCTGTGGGCACATATCAACGTGGAATTACTGATAATTTAACCTTAGGTGGGCATGCTGAACTACTCTTTGATCAGCAAACCTTAGGCTTTTCTGCAAATTATTTATTAAATAATTATGGAGTGGCTACTTTAGCATTGGCAGGCGGTCATAATAATTCAGGTGGTGGTGGTTTATTAGGTTTAGGTTTTATTCGTCAAGGTCCTAAACTTAGTTATGGTTTTAATACCAGTTTAACCACGTTAAATTACATTCAATTAGGCACGCAACCCAATACATCACCGCCGAGTATGGTGACTCAATTATTTCTTGGATATAGTTTAGAAAATTATGGATCGTTAAGTAGCAGCTTTACCATGGTGAATAGCCGCAATTTTAATACGGCGAATGGCATATCCAACATACCAACAGCACGCTTATTGACAGCAACTTATACGCATACCTTATTTAAAAATATTTCTCTAAGTTTAGGTTTTGTAGGAGACTTACAAAACTCTCAAACAAATCAAGCGTTTCTTACGTTAGTTTTCGCTCCTGACGTTAATCATTACATTAATAATTAAACCACTTGGCAAAATCATCAAGTACAAGATTTATTGCAGTTTGCTAAACCAGCTCCACTAGGTAAGGGTTATGGTTATAACATCTTGGCTAGCAATAACAGTAATCGTTATGCCGGTGCTGATGTGACAGTACAAACTGAAAAGGGTGCCTATACTGCACGCGTAGGACAGGGCAGGGGACAAGCAAATTATGAAGTAGATGCAAGTGGCAGTGCTATTTATTTTGCAGGGAATGGCTATTTAGCACGTAAACTCACGCAAAGTTTTGCTTTAGTAAAAGTTCCTGACTTTCCAGGTATAGATGTTTATTATGAAAATCAACTTATGGGTAAGACGGATAGAAATGGAAATTTATTAATCACTGAATTATTACCCTATCAAGAAAATAGTGTGGAAATAGAACCAACAACCTTGCCACTAGATACGCAGATCGATGTGACGCGTGAAACAGTTATACCTTATTTCCACAGTGGTGTTTTAGCAGAGTTTTCAGTTAAACGTATGCAAGGTGTGGAGTTACATTTAAGAACACCAAGTGGTGAATTTGTGCCGGTAGGAGCAGAATTTGAGTTAAATAATAGCTCTTGTGAATACCCTGTAGGATACGACGGCGAGGTATTTATCCCTGAAGTAAAGGGACATCTTTTAGAAGGTTCAGTGAAATGGGAAAATTATGTATATTATTTCTCAGTGCCATTACCTTATACCAGTGATCCGATTATTGAATTAGGAGAGGTGCAGTGCTATTAAAACAAATTCAAAAATCCTGGTTAGGTATAGCTATATTACTTTTGTGTAATTTTTATAGCTCTGTTATTTATGCTACTTGTTCAGGGCTGGGATGTTCCTGTTCAGTAGGAACTACAGCGGTTACCTTTGGTACTTATGTGCCTACTACTTTGAAAACGGCCAATGGGAATGTGGCAGTGACTTGTTCTGCATTAGTCATTTTTACTGTTTCTTACGTGATTAGCATGGCTAAAGGCAATAGTGCGACTTATACGCCACGTTTTATGAGTTTAGTCAGCAATCAGTTAAATTATAATTTGTATACTACCGGAGCATTTACTTCGATCTGGGGAGATGCAACTGGAGGAACAGTGACTGTGAGTGATTCTTATACATCAGTAGGGTTGTCAACTACCAGAAACTATACTGTTTTTGGTCGAATTCCCGCTTCACAATTTGTTACTCCTGGGACTTATACTGACTCCGTTTTGGTAACGGTCACTTATTGAACTTTCTATTTTTAGCTACTGGATAATAAGTCATTCCTCTATTAGTCTTAATAGGTAGGAAAGGGATAAGTACTAACTTAATAACGCATCAAAAGGATTTCTTTGCGTGTAGATTTATTATTAAAAAACATAGTCTGATAAGCTCCCCTACAAATATACAGTTAATAAATGGATTAATTTTCTGGATTGCTGGCCATCTGGGAAGAAAGGAGGTTAATCATGCGTTGGTTGTTTAGTTTATGTGTACTGATGTTTATAAATATAAGTCCGGCATTTTCGGCAATCGGTGGTGATGATACATCAATGTTGGTTTCGGTAAGTGTTGTGGGGGGGTGTACGATTCGTGCTACACCCTTAGTATTTGGTTTATATAATCCTGATTCCCCTCTTCCTACCCATTCAACAGCACGCCTAAAAGTGCTGTGTACCTTAAATACACCTTATTACGTAACTCTGGATCAAGGTGCAAATTATCATGGGACGACAAGATTACGCAGGATGTCAGGACCCGATCATTCATTTATTAAATATCTTTTAACACAAAACCCAACGCATACCGTCAATTGGGGCAATGTTATTGGAGTTGATGCGAAATTTGGTGTAGGAAATGGTCTGAGACAAACTTTAGTAGTCTATGGCCAGATCCCTCCTAAACAAAACGTCGGGATTGGTTCATATAGGGACGTTGTTAATGTTGGAATTAATTTTTAACTAAAGAGTAATTAACAAAACAACTGTTTATCAATCAAATCACATAAGCAATGAATGATCAGCAGATGGGTTTCTTGTATTCGTGCAGTGGAGGAGCCTTGAACCCGAATTTCAATGTCAGTGGAGCTTAACATACCTGCTAAAGCTCCCCCCTCTTTACCGGTGAGAGCAATAATTTTTAGATCTCTACTTTGAGCCGCTTCATAAGCTTTTAGAATATTTTCTGAATTGCCACTCGTGGAAATAATTAATAAAACATCCCCTGCCTGGCCTAAGGCCTTAATCTGTTTAGCAAAAATTTCGTTATAGCTATAATCGTTCGCAATCGAGGTGATAGTCGAGGTATCAGTGGTTAAGGCAACTGCAGGTAAACTTGGACGTTCGATCTCAAAACGATTGATCATCTCTGAAGCAAAATGTTGTGAGTCGGCAGCAGACCCACCATTACCACAGACTAGAACTTTATGGCCATCCATGAAACAATTAACTAATAGTTTACTGGCGGCCAAAATAATTTCGGGTAATGTTTCAGCAGCATCGGATTTGGTGCGTATACTTTCAGAAAAATGGGTCTTGATACGTGTTAATAGATTCATAACTTACCTAGAAAATGCGTTTTTGACCCATTCTACTTGAGCTGAGTCCAGTTTGGAAATACTCAGTAATTTTTGTGTTAAGGGTTTAACGCCAACAACATCAAAACGACAAGCGATTTTTTCAGATAATTGTTGCGATAGTAAATAATATTCTGCAGTTTTGAGGATTTTGTTTTGTTTAATCCAATTGACTGACTCTAAGCTACTGCCAAAAGCTGGATATTTCCGATACCGTACTTCAATGAAAACCAGTGTAAATTGATCTTGCATGATCAAATCAATTTCCCCGATGTGACAAGTATAATTACGAGTGATTAACTTTAGTTTCTGTCGCCGTAAATAATCACAGACTAGATCTTCGATGTATGTGCCAAATTTTTTTTTATCTATAGGCATTAATCGATAGGGAAAATATTTCCGTTGCGAAATTGTGCGCAAGGTAATTGACGGACAATTCGATGTTGATTATTTAATGAAAGTATTCCTGTAGCGCCTTGTAGTGTTTGCTGTGGAGATTGTTTTAGAACGTCTAAATTCTGAATGATATGAAAAGCATCAATACCCAAGGCATAATATTTACTGTTCCGACTGAAACGTTCAGGAGATGCTGACTTTAGTTGTTGGTATAAATTAGGTTCAACGTTGTTGTTAGCAAGTGACCAAGGTGCAGCACAAAAAATAACTTGATTGAGATCTTTGTCAAAACGTTTTGCACAGATGCCACTATAAATTGATGCAGTCGCATAAACCGGTATATCACCAGCAAAATAGAATTTTAGTAAAGGTTTAACTTGACGACCTATTTGCGGACTGCTGGCTAAGAAAATGACATCAAAATCAGTGCGTCTATCATGTGGCGGTTTGAAATGCAGAAAATTTCTCATTTGTTTAGTTATATCTGCAGGATTTTCAGACAGCGCAAGTTGACCCACAACCGTTCCTCCTAAGGCTTGCCATTGTTGAGCAAACGCTTCACCAATTTGAGCTCCCCAATTGCCATTAGCAGTTATAATAAGTGCAGATCGTTTATTATTTTGCCAAGCAAGATGGGTTACTTGTTCAGCTTCATCGATAGGGGACAAACCAAATTGGTATAGCTCAGGAGGTGTACTGATATCAGCTTTTAAATAGTTCAGCGCTAAAATGGGAATCTTAGTTTGAAAACTGGCAATGCTTTGTACCTCGGGTTTTAATAATGGACCGACAATTATTTGGGCATTTTTTGCTATGGCAGCGGTATAAGCTGCTTGTATTGAAGACTCAACACTGGTGTCTATTAGAATGATGTTTGACGATGAGCCATTTTCTTCGGCGGCGGCTAAAAAACCTTGTTTGACTGACTGGCCAATATTAGCTAAAGGACCTTGTAATGGTAGGAGCAAAGCAATAGGTTGTATCACATTATTTTGAGAAGAGGTCGGTGCTAGTAAAGTAGAGTTCGAGTTGCTTGATAGAAGCACTGGGCTAGGGGCACGGCTAGAATTGCTAGCACAAGCCACAAGACTTAAACTTATCAACAATGAGCTTATAATGACATAAACTCGATTCAATAATGAAAGAGGCATCTTTTTTCAGTCAAAAATTTAAACGACACTGTCAATAATAGTTTATTCTGACACTTTTACGCAATGCTGCAGATAACTTTGTTAAACCGGTACTCGCTTATGAATAAACCACCTCCACCTGATAAAGAGGATCTTGCGTTTTTTAAGGAAGCGATGTCAGATGTAAAACGTACTAAGTCATTTCCTATAAAAGCTAAATCCAAAAAAAATAATGCTAAATCTGGAAAGGCAGAATTGATTAATTTTAAGGAGCAAAATAAGCAACAATTACACCTATCTCTTTTTGACCCGACTGAATTAACTATAGGTTCAGAAGATCATTTATTTTTTAAACGGCTAGGGTTGCAGAATAAACGTATTAAACAATTTGTACGTGGAGCTATAGTTTCATCAGATTGTCTCGATTTACATCAAATGACAGTAGAACAGGCACGAAATGCAGTGCTCAATTTTTTATTCTACAGCCGGGAGCGCAATTATACTTGTGTGCGTATTATTCATGGGAAGGGAAGACTTTCGTTGTCTGGCGCTAAACTTAAAAATTATGTTAATTGTTGGTTGATGCAAATTTCATGGGTGTTAGCTTTTTCTTCTGCTCAGCCTCGAGATGGCGGAGCAGGAGCACTTTACGTATTACTACGTCGAAATCGCAACCTACACTGAGTAGACGTTATCCAATAAAGATTTGATAAAGCACCTCGAAAATGAAGCAGCTGAATTATATTCAAGATACATGGAGCTGTGAAATTGAACGACAGATGCAAAGGATATTTTTATTTCGCAGTTAATTTAGCATAGCTTGCTACCAACCATTTAGTACCTGCTTGGCTAAATTTAATCTGTAAGCGTGTATGCTCACCACGACCTTCGGCATTAATCAAGGTGCCTTCACCGAAGGCGGGATGCGTGACTATTTGTCCTATACGCAATCCAGTGTCACCTATCATAGAATTAGCAGAACTCTTAGTAGATTTTGATATTTGCGTAGGTCTAACAACAGAGGTACGCAAACGAACTTCCTCTAATAACTGCTTCGGAATTTCTGAAATAAATCGAGAAGGTCGATGATGACTTTCATTGCCATGTAAACGTCTGACTTCAGCATAGCTAAGAAATAATTTACGCATTGCACGCGTCATACCGACATAGCAGAGTCTTCGTTCTTCTTCTAAACGACCGGGTTCCTCGTGAGACATATGATGTGGAAACAATCCTTCTTCCATTCCACATAAAAACACCCAGGAAAATTCTAATCCCTTTGCAGAGTGTAATGTCATTAACTGTACACATTCTTGCTGAGCATTTGCTTGATGTTCGCCTGCTTCTAATGCAACGTGTGCAAGAAAGGCAGATAAAATAGAAATACTACTATCCTCAGGGACAAATTGCCTCGTAGCATTGATTAACTCTTCAAGATTTTCAATCCGTGCTTGACCACGTTCGCCTTTTTCTTTCTTATAGTGATTAAATAAACCGCTGCTATATAGAACCTGTTCGGTATGTTCCGCCAGTGTTAATTTTTTTGTATCATCATCCATTTTGTCGATCAATTGGATGAAATGAGCCAATGCATTGACCGCACGTGCAGATAAGACTTGATTAGTTAATAAATGTTGGGCAGCTTGCCACAAAGAAATACTTTGAGAGCGTGCTTCCATGCGTAAGGTTTGTAGGGTTTGATCGCCAATACCACGCGTTGGAGTATTGACGACACGCTCGAAGGCCGGATCATCATTTCGATTAGCAATTAAGCGTAAATAGGCTAAGGCGTCTTTGATTTCCGCACGTTCGAAGAAGCGTAATCCGCCGTAGATACGATAAGGAATTTGTGCTGATATTAAGGCTTCTTCTAATACTCGAGATTGAGCGTTAGAACGATAAAGAACAGCCACTTCATTAGCTTGGAGTCCTTTTTTTAGGCCTTGTTTAATTTCATTTACAATAAATCTGGCTTCATCCAAATCATTGAATGCACCGTAAAGTGATATCAAATCACCTTGGTCTCCACTACTCCAAAGTTTTTTACCCAAACGGCTGTCATTATGACTTATCAGAGCATTGGAGGCGGCTAAAATAACGCCTGTCGAACGGTAGTTTTGTTCAAGTCGGATCATTTGATGATCTGGAAATTCTTGTGTGAAATCTTGAATATTCTTTACTCGAGCGCCGCGCCATCCATAAATTGACTGGTCATCATCACCCACTATCATTAAATAGTTTTTATCACTACTCAATAGTTTTAGCCAAGCATATTGGATACTGTTGGTGTCTTGAAACTCATCGACCAAAATATATCGAAAGCGTTCTTGATAATGATGTAAAATCTCTGGGTTTTTAATAAAAAGCTCATAACTCCGTAAAATTAATTCTGCAAAGTCGACAACGCCATTTCGAATACAAATTTCTTCATAAGATTGGTAGATACGAACTAAGGTTTTGGTATAAGGATCGTTACTATTACCGACTTGGGAAGCTCGAACACCTTCATCTTTTTGTTGGTTAATAAACCATTGTACCTTTTTAGGTGCCCATTGTGCTTCATCAAGATTTAGGCTAACTAAAATTCGTTTAATGATGCGATATTGATCATCACTATCTAATATTTGAAAGGTTTGTGGCAAGCCTGCAGCTTCCCAATGTTGACGTAATAAACGATGAGCAAGTCCATGAAACGTACCTACCCACATCATTTTCATGGGGATTTCGAGTAAATTTTCTAAGCGTTGACGCATTTCGCCTGCGGCCTTGTTGGTAAAGGTTACGGCAAGAATATTATGCGGAGATAAGTTTTCCACATTGATTAACCAAGCAATACGATGGACTAAGACGCGTGTTTTTCCGCTACCTGCTCCGGCTAATACCAACAAATTTGTCAACGGTGCCGCAACAACTTGTTGTTGCGCTTCATTTAAAGATTGTAACAAAGGATGATTTAGATTAGACATAGACGGGGATTGTAACGAAATTTCAAACTTCTTGCATGGTTATTTTGGGAATACAATAAAATATCTAATATTTTTTGTAATGGAGTAACTCGGTTGCGTATTCATCATTTGTAAAAGATTGAGATACGAGATGTTTTTGTTGCAGAAACGATACAAACTTTGCGTAAGCTTTTTTATCGAAATGATAAGGGTGTCGTGCAATATAAGGTAAGGTCGCTTGCCAGATCTGATGATTTAATTGATTATTTAAGGCAGGTTGGTTTTTAACGAATATTAGCCAGCATTTTTCAGGATTGTTAAGTAAATATTGAGTTGCTTTATCGAGTGCAGTCAAAAATTTAATAAGACGTGGATCAGATAATTTATTTTTATTAGCAATAATGATTAATTCATCATAGTGGGGAATGTGACCTAACTCTACAGGAAAAACAGTGACTGCTTGATGAGCAAATTGCATTTGCAAAGGCTGTACGTTGCGCATCACATTGATAACAGCATCAACACGATTGCTTAATAGCGCTTGTGTAAGGTCATATTGGACATTAATAGTTTGTACCTCATTCATCTTTAAGTGCGCCTTTTCTAATAGGGCATTTAACATCAATGTCCCTTCAATGTGAGAAGCATAAGCGATGCGCTTGCCCTTTAGATCAGCGAGTTGATGAATAGGCCCATCTTTTTTCGCAATTAAACAATTCAAAGGTTGGTTTATTAAACTGGCTATGCGAATTAAAGGTAAACCTTGAGCGGCTTGCACTACTAATTGTGGTTGATAACTAACGGCCAACTCTGCATGACCTGCAGCGACCAGTTTAGGGCCATCGTCAGGATTACTAGGAGCAATAATATTAATTTGTAATCCTTCTTTGGCAAAAAATCCTTGCTCTTTGGCAACAAAGATTGCGGCATGATCGGGATTTACTAACCAATCTAAAATCAATGTTAAGGGTTTAGCGGTAACGTTACTAGTAAATAACAAAAAGCTAGTTAAAAATATAAATTTTTTTCTTATGAGCATATTTTAACACGAAGGTAGTAAAGTCCAGGGTAGAGCCCGCTTAAGTAAGGTATTAATTAGGAAATACAATAAAATTCCTAGAAGAAATATCACAAGCAATACCGCAAACATTAAATCAATTTGCATTTGCGCGTTGGCATTTAATAATAAAAATCCTAAACCTTCATTCGATCCAACCCATTCTCCAATAATGGCCCCTAAGGGAGCCATAGCTGTGGCCAATCGAATGCCCGAGGCAAGGTTTGGTAATCCCGCAGGAATACGAATTTGATAGAGAATTTGCCAACGACTGCTATTCATTATCTTAGCGATGTGTAAGTAATTTTCCGGTGTTTGCTTTAATCCATCGAGAAAGTTGCTAGTGATAGGGAAAAATAACATGAAAGTGGTGGTAATAATTTTAGCGGTTATTCCATAACCAAACCAAAGTACTAATAGGGGAGCGATTGCAAATACGGGTAAAGCTTGACTAACCAATAATAAGGGAAGCAAGAAAGCATGTATCGTACGAAATAAACACATACTCAGCGCAATACCCACACCTAGTATAATTCCAAAAAATAAACCTAAGAGAATTTCTGCCAATGTGGGTAACGTCTGTAATGTAATTAGCGATGCATGATTAATGAGACTCTGTAATACTTCAAGTGGAGTCGGCAATATATAATTAGGTAGCTGTAAAATGTATATCAAACCTTCCCAGATCAAAATAAAGCCGATTAGAATGCATATTTTATGAGAAAATAAAGAGATTACTTTTAAAACTAAGTGTTTTTTATTAGGGAAATTTAAGTTTCGTAGGGACGAAACTACATTTTGTAGTTGTACTAGTCGATTGATGAGATTACGAAAAAAAATGATTGTAACCATTTAAGCCCCCTGTAGATAATGCAAAAGCTTAGCTTGCCATTGTAATAATTCACTATTATTCAGCGAACGCGGTGGTGAATCATTAAATTTGCAATTGATATACTGTATTTTTGCAGGTTCACCGGACATAATTGCAATATGATGTCCTAAACGCAAGGCTTCTAAAGGGTCATGCGTGACTAATAATACCGTATGATCTTTTAATATGTTTGCAGTCAGTTCTTGTAGGTAATAACGGGTGATACTATCTAAAGCCGAAAAAGGTTCATCCATTAATACAATGGGCCGTTTTTCTAAAAGTACACGTGCTAAAGCAGCTCGTTGTTGCATTCCTCCAGACAATTGGGCTGGATACTGCTCTATGGCCCCACCTAAGCCTAGTTTATGTAACAATGCCCGTGCTTGCGTGTAGGGTTTGTTTTCACGCCGTAGTCGGTAGCCCAGTACAACGTTATCTAAAATAGTTAGCCAAGGTAGTAAAGCATGGGTTTGTGGCATGTAGGTTAATCGACCAGTCAAGCCTTTTTGATCACAAGTGGTGACATTAGCTGAGGTGGCGTTTAATCCAGCAATTAGTTGTAAAAAACGACTTTTGCCAATCCCGCTAGTACCTAATAAACAAGTGGTTTGTCCAGCTGCCAAATGGAAATTTAACTTGTCAAAGAGAATTTTATCTTGATAACACAAGTTTGCATTATTTACTAAAACAGCGGGCGATTTGAACATTTACTTTTCCTACGCAGGCATTATCCCGATCAGGTTAGAAGGGTATTTCTCAGCTGAATCCAAAGTAAAACATCCGCTTTTAAATATTCTCCTTGTAAATTGGTTTTGCAATTGCTCATAATTATAAGCGTTTTCAAAATCAATTCACTAAGAACTCACAAAATGCTTTTGTTTTAGCAGGTAAGCACCCCTAAGCAGCGGTGCATGTTAGCAAGCGCATTAGCAAAATGAAAGGGGCAACAGATTTTAAGAGGGCTTAAATGTGAAGGGGCACTATAAGCAAAAATGATGTTTTATTCGATGGCGCGTTTTTTGATGCGAAATCAGTCGCTTGAGTTATTTAAAAAATTGAAGTTTAATGAGATTGATCCACTGATTTAAAGCCTAGAAAATAAGGGCTTTGCTACAAAATTGATCGATTTGATTCTACTACGAGGAATAGTATGCGTAAAATTTTTAAATTAGTGCTTTTAACCAGCATTTTATTCAGTGTATTTAGTTTAGCATGGGGAGCTAGTATTGTTAGAGATTTTAATGTTTCTAACTATAAAGGTAGATGGGTAATTATTAGTTATTGGGCAACATGGTGTGAGTATTGCATGGGCGAAATACCTGAATTAAATTCATTTTATCGCGCACATGCTGATCAAGTTGCTATGTTTGGGTTTAATTATGATGATCCAGGTAATTTGTCGCAACATATACAGCGAAGTGGCGTTATATTTCCTACTTTAGCGAATGATCCCAAATCTAATTTTGGAATACGCGGGATATCGGGCTTACCAACCACATTAGTTATTGGCCCTGATGGTCGATTGAAACATGTGTTAGAAGGACCACAAACAAAGCGAAGTTTAGAAATAGCGGTCAATTTATAATTTTGCTATACCTTTAAGGCCTGTAATTTCTCAAGATTCTAGTTTGTAAACTCAGAATACGGGTTCTTGATTGCTAGAATTATCCTGCTTTTCTGTGGCAGGATACTCTATTGACATTTGCTGTTCAGGAGTCGCTGTAGGAGGCGATTCAGCAGGATTATCAATTATATTGAATGGAGTCATATCTTCTTGTGTTGATATTCTCAATAAATCATCTTTACGAAAATATTCTAATATAGAGCCTGGAGTTCCATCGGGTAATAGATTGCCAGTGGAAGGATCAATACTTGCTGTTACTATATCAGAAGGTTGTGGCATAGTTTTTTCAGGTTGGCCTTTTAATGCGGTACGCATAAAATCAATCCACATCGGTAATGCCGCTTTCGCGCCATATTCTTGCACAGAACTGGGTTGATCGAATCCTATCCAAACAGTAGCTACCAAATTACTATTAAATCCTGTGAACCAGGTATCGACATAATCACTGGTTGTTCCAGTTTTTCCTGCAAGATCAGTTCGATTCAATACTCTAGCTTGTGAACCGGTACCATACCGAATGACATCTTTTAAAGCAGAGGTCATTAAAAAAGCGATATCAGCAGGAATAACTTGTGGTGCATAAGGACTATCTTTTTCATCTGCTAAGGGGGGCTCAACTTCTCCTCGTAGACACGCCTCACAAGCTATTTTAGGTTCGGCTTTATAAATAATTTGACCTTGTTCATTGGTAATATGATCAATTAAATAAGGCGTTATTCGAAAGCCACCATTAGCAAACACAGCATAGGCACGAGCTAATTCAAGAGGTGTGACTTCACCGGTACCTAGCGCTAAAGTAAGATTGCGCGGTAATTTTTTTGAATTAAAACCAAATCGTTTAACATAGGACAATACATAAGGAACATCGATGGCTTGTAATAAGCGAACAGATATCAGATTGATGGATTTAGCTAAAGCAAGACGTAGACGAGTTGGGCCACTAAAAATATGATTATCATTTTGCGGGCGCCATGGTTCATCACGGCCTGGTATATCAAAAACCAATGGAGCGTCATTGAAAACATTAGCTAAGGTATACCCTTTTGCTAATGCGGCTGCATAAATAAAAGGCTTAAATCCTGATCCTGGTTGTCGTTCTGCTTGAACGACACGATTAAATTTACTTAAATTATAATCAAACCCACCGACTAATGCGCTAATTGAACCTGTCTGTGGATTTAAAGCAACTAAAGCACCTTGTACCTTAGGAATTTGTGATAATTCCCAGGTGTTATTTGCAGTTAATTCAACACGTATAACATCGCCCACATGAACCTTATTTTTCAAGACCTCTGGGGGAGGATTTAAATTGGTCGAGTCAAGCTGCGGCATAGTCCATGCCACACCTTGCCAGGGGATAAAGATCATTTGGTTATCAACTAAAAGTGCAGTGATAGCTTGATCAGTCACCGAAATTACAATAGCGGCTTGTAAACCATTGATAGAAGCTACGCGGTGTAATGCGTTTAAAGTATGAGTGACTTTATTTGCATCTAATGGAGCAATATTTTTTTCCGGCTTCCTATAGCCATGGCGTTTATCATAAGCCAATAAACTAGTCCGTAAAGCTTTATCTGCGGCAATTTGTTGAGTTGAGTTGATGGTAGTGTAAACATTATAACCCTTCAAATAGATGTCTTCACCAAAACTTTTGTACATCATATCCCGTACCATTTCAGCAACATAAGGCGCTTTTATCATTCCTCCGGCATTTGTTTGCGCATGGGTTACCATAGGCGTAGCAATTGCGGATTCATAGGCGGCTTTAGAAATATAACCCAATTCATACATACGCAATAAAACATGATCGCGACGCTGTTTAGCTCCAATCGGATTGACTAATGGGTTAATGGCAGAAGGAGCTTTTGGTAAGCCAGCAATTGTTGCCATTTCCGGTAAGGTGAGTTGGTTCAGGGTTTTATTAAAATAAACTTGTGCTGCAGCGGCTATTCCATAAGCGCGGTTCCCAAGAAAGATTTTGTTTAGGTAAAGTTCTAAAATCTGCTCTTTAGTAAATTCTCGTTCAATTTTTAAAGAGAGTAGGATTTCTGTAAATTTTCTTAAAAAGGTTTTTTCTCGAGATAAATAAAAATTGCGTGCAACCTGCATAGTAATAGTACTTCCACCTTGTACTTTACTTCCAGTGAGCAATACTTCACCCGCTGCGCGCAGTAACCCATAAAAATCAACACCATGATGTTCTAGAAAACGTTGATCCTCAGTGGCTAAAAAAGCTTTTACCATTAAATTAGGCACTTCATTTAATCTAACAAGATTTCTGTGTAATTCTCCAAATTCAGCGATAGGTTGCCCATCAATGGTGTAAATCCGCATCGGAATAGGAAGTTGAACTGATTTTAGTTCTTCTACATCAGGTAATTGTTTATCAAGGTAAATATAAAGCAGACTACCCGCTACCAAAAAAGTGATAACAAGGCTTAATACCATGAAAAAAAAATTACGGAGAAAATGGTTCGATCGTTTCATAGTGAAAGCAGTTGATTAGCTGGGCTCTATCATAACGCAAGTGGCTTATCTCTTAAACAAGGGTTTTTATAAACATAGTGTGCAATAAGGTCTTTGTACACTTAAATAAATGCAACGTAATTTTTTGTCATCATATCACACAAAAAAAATGACAATTCTACTTTATATATACTTTATGCATTAAATAATTGACATTATTTTGTTTACATGCATAATAAAAGAAGAATAAGTCTTAAATCATATTAGAAAAATAAAAGTATGTATTTTTTCAAGGATAGATTTGAAAATCCTCAAAGTACTGATACCACTATAGGGTTGGATATCGGTATCAATTCAATTAACTGGGTAAGTTTAGGTAGCAATAATGAGCTTAACCAATATGCTATTCAAGGCATTCCTACATCATTAACAATTGCACAGACAAAGGACATTCCTCAAATTGCCGCTGTTTTAAAAAGAACGTTGCTCGGCCAAGATAGCTTAAAGAATTGTATACTAAATATTCCTGATATTCTTGTCTGTTGTAAGTGGATCCAAATAGATAGCATCGATTATCAACATATTGAAGAGACAATGGAAGTATTAGCAGAAGGGTTAATTCCTTACCCTTTGTGTAAAGTTTATTTTGATTATCAAGTTTTTGATCTACCCTCTGAAAATCAAAAAAAATATAATGTTTTACTGGTAGCATGTCGCAAAGACCATTTAGATTTTCGCTTAGAGATTATTCAACAAGCAAATTTAATTCCTATTGTTGTAGAGGTGGGTTCGTTTGCCTTAGAAAGAGCCTACAGTTTTTTTTATACAGACAAGATGAATGAGAATTGCATACTCTTAGATATAGGCTCAAATCAGTTAACATTTTTATTTTTTATTCGTACTAAGCCAACGGTTTATTGTGAGGATCTATTTAATCGCTTAGAGCCCGAATCTATTTTATTACAAATTAAGCGCTGCATAAAAAGATATATCATGGCTTATCCATATTATGCTTTGGAAAAACTTGTACTAATTGGAGTGAATGTTTCGTTACTAAATTATTTATTAAATAGATTAAATGGATTTCTAAAAATACAGATACAAATATTAGAATATCCAAAAAATCTTAAATATAACTCTAAATTAAATAGAGAAAGCTTAGAGCGGGATTTTTTATGTTTATTTTTAAGTTATGGATTGGCTTTAAGAAGTAATTCATGTTGAAGGTTGAAATAAATTAAATTTCGAAAAGAACCTAGTTATTATGAGAGATTTGCGTTTAAAATAAGGAAAATATCGTGAAGCAAATCAATTTATTGCCCTGGAGAGAGCAAAAAAGCAAATTCACAATTAGGCGTTTGGTTATTATTTTATTTTCTATTTCCTTTTTTTATTTAATTCTACTATTTTTTGTAAAAATTATTATCATTAAGCAAATAAAACATTATCGATTAGACGAAAATCGTATGTTTTTACAGATTAAAAATATATCAATTAAGGTTCAAAAATTAGAAGATTTAAAATATGAGGAAAAGAAACTTAGAAATATTATAAAAGGTCTTCAGATAAATCGTAAACAAATAAAAAAAATTCGTGAGTTGATAAATTATCTTAAGTACTTAATAACCCCGGATCTTTTTGTTCGTCTGATTGAATTTTATCCGCCCTATCTAGTTTTTGTAATGCATGCAAATTCAGAAAAAGAGTATGAACTGTTTAAAAAATCATTTGAATTAAAATTTGATTATAAAATTCGATGGTTAATTCTTAATCAATTCCAGAATTCGCAATTAGATTTTCTAGTCCAGATTTTTTTTAATAACAATAATTTTTTAGATTGATTTGTAATAAGTTAAAAAAATTAATTAATAGGCGAGGTTAGTTATTTTTAGAATAATTAATATATTTTTAAAGCATTTTAAATTTATAGTAATTTTCTAGTTTTTTTTTCTTGTTTGTAGTTTAGGATATTATTTTATTTTATGTTCAGATATTAAACAGAAAGAAAAAATATATTTCAATCTTCAATCTTTAAAAAAACAGCTCAATGGTCAGCTAGAAATGATTAAAAAATATCTAAGTGGTTTCCAAAAAAATAAAATTTTAAAGCAAAAATTTTGCTTAGATTTATTTCAAGAAAATTTTTTAAAGAGGACAACCGATAAAGAAACACAAGAATGTAATTCCAGTAATGAAAGTAAGTTGATACGAAATTTTGAAAGAAATTTGCATGTAAAGAGCGATTTTAGTAAAAGCAAAAATAAATATATTCTTCATTTATTAAACTCAATATTTATTAAATCTTTTATTCAATCTTATCAGATACAACTTTTAGATATTAGAAAAATTAATTTACCTAATAGCTATAAAATTAACTTTGCTATTTCTAGTGATATTGATAATAATTTTCATTTTATAAATGAATTTTTAGAACTACATAAAAATATAATAATTCAACGTTTCAAATTGCAGTTTTTTTTTAATTTAAAAAAATATTTCATAAAAAATAATATATTGCTTTCTATATATTTTGTTCCATGTTTCGATATAAATAAACCCATTCCTGAATTATTAACAGTAAATAACAAATATATTATTTCTGTATTTGAAAAAGATATTTTGACTAAGTATCCTTTGGAAAAAATAAAATCGTTAGGATTTTTATCTGATAATAAAAATCTGACATTTGGATTAATTGAATTGCCAAATAAAAAAGTTTATAAAATTATGCTAGGAAGTTATTTGGGTATAGAGCAAGCATTGGTGATAGGTATTTACCCTGAGAAGATTATTTTAATAAATACTAAATCAAACAAAATAATAATTCTTTTAAATAAACACGGAAATTAACCTATGCTAAAAAATTTACTTAATGGGTTATTGTTATTATCTTTTTTTATATTTATGTTCAATTCTAGCGTATTGGCTAATGAAAATATTTCCTTAAATTTCAATAATATAAAAGTGCGCTTAGCATTGCAGTATTTGTCGGAATTACATAATAATAACTTAATTATGGACAGTAAAATTCATGGTGAAGTTAGTATTTATTTGCGTGACATCAGTTGGGATCAAGCTTTAGAAACAATTTTACAAACGCAGGGGCTTGTAAAACGTTCTATTACTAATGGATGGTTTATTACTACCTCTGAACAATTATTAAAGCAACATAAAATTAATTTAGATATTCAGAAGGAAAAAAATGATTTATTTCCATTAATCTTCAAAGTTATACAAATTCGATATAGGAAAGCATCAGATATTAGCAAGTTATTGAAAGATAAAACAAATTCACCTCTATCTGCTCGAGGTAGTGTGAGTATAGATAATGCGACAAATAGTTTATGGATTAGGGATTCTGTTGTACAACTAGATAAAATTTTAGCATCTATTAGAG
>CASFML010000182.1 GCA_949295795.1 uncultured Gammaproteobacteria bacterium
CAACGCCTATGGGAAGTCGTTTACTCAATCAATGGTTGCATCGGCCCTTGCGCAAGATAGATATTTTAGAAACCCGACAATTAGCCATTAAAAGGTTATTGATTACACAATCTTTTACAAGTTTACAAGCTTTATTAAAGCCTTTAGGGGATATCGAACGTATTATTACACGAGTAGGATTAAAATCAGCAAGACCTCGCGATTTAAGTCAATTACGCTTTGGCTTAGCTATTCTGCCAGATATTCATAATAAACTGAGTCCCTATTTAAACCTTCATAGTATAGATAAAAAATCAGAGCTACTTATTTCATTAAGCCAACAAATAAAATGTTTCCCAGAATTGTTTTGTCTACTACAAAAAGCTATCGTTGAAAATCCTCCTGCTGTTACTCGTGAGGGAGGAATGATTGCTAAAGGCTATCATGTTGAACTTGATGAACTCCAAAATCTAAGTGAACATGCTGGACAATATTTGATTGATTTAGAAAAACGTGAACGCGAGCTTTCGGGTATTACTACATTAAAAGTCGGCTTCAATCGCGTACATGGTTATCACATTGAAGTAAGTAAAGGACAAGCCAAAAAAATACCTGCGCACTATATTCGTCGACAAACGTTGACTAACGCCGAACGTTTTATTACGCCTGAATTGAAGGAGTTTGAAGATAAAGCATTAAGTGCTCGTTCTAGAGCTTTAAGCTTGGAAAAAAAACTTTATGATGAATTGCTCAATCAGTTAGCAATTTATTTAACTGATTTACAAAAAACCGTTAATGCCATAGCCGAACTAGATGTGCTAGTATGTTTTGCAGAACGAGCTACCTCGCTCAATTTAAGCTGTCCCCAATTAAGCAAAAATCCAGGTATCCATATTGAAGGCGGACGTCATTTAGTCATCGAGCAAACTTTAGATACCCCTTTCATTGCAAATAATTGCCATTTGACCCCAGAACAGCGCTTATTAATTATTACCGGTCCGAATATGGGTGGAAAATCAACCTATATGCGTCAAACGGCTCTAATTTGTCTATTAGCAAAGATAGGTTGTTTTGTTCCAGCAAAAAGCGCTAGGATAGGCCCCATTGATCGTATCTTCACTCGAATTGGAGCCGCTGATGACCTTGCTAGTGGTCGCTCAACTTTTATGGTAGAAATGACAGAAACCGCCTCAATTTTACATAATGCCACTGAGCAAAGCTTGGTTATTATGGATGAAATTGGACGAGGTACCAGTACATTTGATGGACTCGCTCTCGCTTTTGCTTGTGCTGAGTATTTAGCAAAACAAGTAAAAGCTTATACCTTATTTGCCACTCATTATTTTGAATTAACTGGATTAACTGAAGAGAATTCAACAATAAGCAACTGTCATGTTGACGCAAAAGAACATGATGATAACATCATTTTTCTATATTCTGTTAAAGAAGGACCCGCAAATCAAAGTTATGGTTTGCAAGTGGCACAATTAGCTGGCGTTCCTAAACCCGTTATTCAACGCGCTAGAGCAAAACTTGGCGAGCTTGAAAATAATTCATTGCCTATTAATCCTAACAACACAAACGCAATTACTGCTTCACCGAGGCTTTCTGCCAATCCTGTTATAAATTTATTAGAACAAATAGATCCGGATCAATTAGCTCCAAAAGAAGCCCTTGAAATCATTTATCGATTAAAATCCTTGCAAGGAATTCCTGTATGAATAACCCAAATGATAATCAATTTACACCACAACAAACTGAAGAAAAATTAACTGCTTTCAAGGATAAAGATGATCATGAAGAGGGGGAAAAATTCGCTCACCGCCGTCGTGGAATATATTTGCTACCCAATTTATTTACGATCGCAGGGTTATTTGCGGGTTTTTATGCCATTGTCACTGCAATGGAAGGCTATTTTAATTATGCAGCGGTTGCTATTTTCGTTGCGATGATTATGGATTTTTTTGATGGTCGGGTCGCACGTTTAACTAATACACAAAGCGCTTTTGGAGCTGAATTAGATAGCTTATCGGACATGGTTTCTTTTGGTGTCGCACCTGCATTAGTTATTTATAGCTGGTCTTTAGAAGGTTTAGGTAAATTAGGTTGGTTAGCGGCATTCATATTCGCTGCTGCCGGTGCTTTACGTTTAGCACGTTTTAATACTCAAGTTTTAATCGCGGATAAACGCTATTTTCAAGGATTACCCATTCCTGCAGCAGCAGGTGTTTTAGCCAGTATGGTATGGTTATGTGTGGATTCAGAAATCCTTGGAGATGTCGTTAGCATGATCACCGCTGTACTAGCCATCATTATTGCGATACTGATGGTAAGTAATGTCCGTTATTATTCATTTAAAGAAATTGATCTCAAAGGACGGGTACCTTTCGTCGCTATTTTACTCGTAGTATTAGCATTTGTAGGAATTTCATTGGATCCACCTAAAATATTATTTTTGATTTTTTTCTGTTATGCCTTATCAGGTCCTATATTAACCTTGTATGCACTTTATAAAAAACGATCCTTAAAAAGAAAACAACCTAAATGAAAAATGCTTTGGTACTCTACTCAATAGATCTTTTAAGACTATGAAATTATTTCCCATTCCTTAATTTTAAAGTTTGCCAAATTTTTGTAAGAAGGTAACAAATTAATTTTCTTGTTTACAACTGAAATTAATAATCGTAGTACCCGAACATTTTATTTTTGCTCCAAGGCCCGCTATCGGCATTGGTAAATGTGAAAATGTAATCGATCGACCTAATACGGCTTTAAATGTCACCGGTTCGTTGTATTGAACGGATACAAGTTTTTCACTATTTTTTAGCATGTAAGTATGCTTTGGTCCACACTTACTATTTTTTTGTTTTACATCTAATATATACCAACCCTTATTCGTTACTTGAAGGTTGTAACAAAAACCAAGGTCATTATGGGTACGGCTTATATTAAAATGTTTTAGTATATAATCTAAAAGGTTTTGAATAATAAATAAATGTCCTTTTTTTGTCGGATGTAGCGTATCCCAAAATAAATAATGGCTGCCGCAGTTTTTATCTGTAAATTTTGGCAAAACATGATTTTGATAGTCGTTTAAGTTGGGTAAAGCATCTCTGAATACAGGTATCATTGCATAGATAGAAAAAGGATTGTGAATATCCAGTGCCATCGCATCCCAGTTATTTTGATTAGGTTCTTCACCACGATATAAGCAGGAATGTCTAAAATCGGTAATTTGGTATTGATTCAATAAAGTGGGGCTATGGATTAACATTTTAAACATTTTATCCATATCATAAAAGGCAATATCATGACCTAAGGCATAATTGTTTATAACAAAATTTTTTAATTGTTCGTTATAGATTTTAACATCGGCTTTTTTTATTGGAGCAATATAAGGTTTTGTGAAGATATAACGTGGAGTAATCGAAAAGTCGGGTAAACCCAACACAATAATATGTTTAGCCCCATAAACGGCTTCCATCTTTTGCACTTGATTTTTAACCCCCGATATGGCCCATTGTACTATTTTTTTTTGGTCTGCTTTTTGCACCTTACCACTTATACAAGCGGAGGTAAGTTCTTTACAAAAAAACATATCTCCTGCCCACAACAAGTCATTCGCCCCTATCCAAACGATCACCAAATCAGTGGGTTTAAATTGATGGTAGGTTCTAGAAAAATCATAAAGTTGACTACCTATACTACCGACAAGAAGATAACCTAATTGAAAAACAGATATTTCATTGAGATAAGGAAATGCTGTGGCCCCTCCTACTGCATAATCATTAATAAATTGATGATCTTTAACTGTTGTACCAAAATCAGTAGCTAAATCATCAATCCAAATGTCTCCATCAGAGAACCTACCCATAAAATAATTTTTAGTGCTGGGTACAACCGAAAGTGAACGTTTTTGGAGATTACCAACATCAGATAAACTATCACCAAATATAAATAGTCTATGAATAGTAGGCCGTGTAGCAGCTTGGGTGATAGGTTGTCCTATAGAAATACTCGCATGCAAACCGATAAATAAAATTGATCCCAGTAAAAGAAAATTTTTCATTTTTATACCTCTTTTTTATTATTCTGGATTTATCCAAATGTGTATTAAACAATGGAGTCATTGCCTTAATACACAGCTGCTATTTTTTAAACTAAACCGCTTTGATATCGCTAAACGATCAAACAAATAATGATCGAATCATAAAAATTCGGTGAACTTAGTCATAAACCGTGGTGTTTTCCGATGTTTTATTAGCGATCGTTAATACCACAACTCATATCACACATAACTATGACACAACACCTTCGCCCCATAATGTGACGACACTGTCGGCAGGCACAGTAACAGTTAACATTGTGTTATTGCCTTGCAATTTGACATTTGGCGAGTTGGATTCCCAACGATGAGTAGCATCTGTTAATGCAATAGATTTCCATATAGAGGTAAGGCTTGCTAACCCTTTCAAGTTCAACTTGACTGAGTTAGCCTGATTATTATTATTGATAAGTACTATCGTTAATGCTTGAACCTTACTAGCAGAATTTTGAGTAATGTGCTTGTAAGCTGAGATATAAATCGTAGGTCGGGGATATTTATTTTCTACGCTTACTCGAATAGAGTTTGGTAGTATATAACGAGAAAATTGTCCGTAAACATCAAAAACCTTGGGAAAGATTAAATTGTTGGCTTTATCAGAAACAATCAGCGCCTCGTTGGTGTATTTGTTTATCATGCTTAACCAGAATATAAAGGCATTCATATTTCCTTGCGTTAAAAATTTATGTAAACTGACAGCAAAACCTAACGCATTTTTCATGCTAGGATCATAAGGATAGGTTGAAGATATTTCAGTGACATAACGTTGCCGGTGGTTCGCATAACCTCCTAATGACCAAGGAAGCTGTGCTTTATTGTAAGTGACAACTCCGCCCTTTCCTGGCGGAAACGAATAACCATGTGTTGCCACAATATCCGCAGGAAAATTACTTTTTGTGAATAAATGAGTCATTTTCCAATATAACCATGTCGCATCCCAATAAAGCTCGCCGATAACTGAATTAGCTGTTTCACCCATCATAATTTTTGTTTTGAGCTTGTCCTTTTTTAAAGTCGCTTTGAACTTCTCAAGAAAGTTAGCGGTTTGCCATGGCAGCCAAACACACCCATCCCAATTGGGCGTAGCAAATTCTGGTTCATTTTGAGGAGAAACAGCTTCCAGTGGTACCCCTGCTGAAAGGCTAGGAACAATGAATTTTTCTACCAAATAATTACTAAAAGCATCATAATATTGGGGTTTAAGCTCATTATGATGAAGCCATGATGGTCCACCGAAGATGGTAGGACGAATTTTCATTCCAACCGGCGGAGTCCAGGTACTCGCTAATACTTTAATACTCGGATATAAACTCTTGGCTTTCAATACTATCCAAAGCTGCGCTCGCCATTCTTTTTCATCTTCACTCAACTTTCCCCATCGTGTTGGATCAAAATATGGATCATTCACAGAAAGATCCTTGGGTATACTGGCAAAGGACGCAAGGTAAGGTGATATTTTCATGCGTATCATGGATAAACTCAAGCCCTGGGGTGAAAAAAGCATCTCAGCAATTTGTTCTCGCTTTTGCGCCATAAAAAATGGCAACGCCCTTCCCGCAAAGCTACCAAACCCCTCAATCGTTTGTTTATTTTTATTAAAATCGATTTGAACCGAACTCACGTGAGCAGTACTCACATTTTTGATATTCTGTGGTTGTTGTGAACGAACGTCAGATTGACTCGATTGCTTTGCTTTATTATCAATACTTTTAGATTTATTAAGTAAAAAACCTAAAATTAAACCCATTGTGGGTTGTTCCTTTACCTTATGAGTGATATTGGTATTTATGATAGGTATTGTTTTTGTAGAGGGATAAGACAACATGGATTCCAACATAAAATGATCAGATAAATCCAAATCACCAAACGGATTATGGAGTATCTGTGATCCGCCGTCATACATCATCGGTATAGTGGGTTCGCGCAAGACTCTAATGTGTGTCTGCTGACTTACAGGAGCAAGATAACCCGCCGAAACAGGCAACACATAATCTTCCATTTCACCTTCTGAATCTGAATTCATAAGATTTTTACTGGGATCACTACCATAAGGAAGAACATTCCTATTATCCCATGCAGGATAAAGATTATTAACTGCTTGAATGGTTTTACGATATTCACCACAATCTTTTTTAAAAAAACAAGCTTCATAATCAATATTTAAATCACCCGCAATAATAACGGCTTGACTCTTTGCAATGTTTTGTTTTTTAATAAATCCTAGTAATTGAGTAAATTGTCGATCGCGTGCGGCTTTATCACTGGCTGCCGTACTCGCCCCTTCAGTGGCTTGTAAATGAGTTCCAAAAATGTGATACAAACTATTTCCTTTTTTTATTTCTACATACAGCACTCCTTTGGCAGCACCACAATCTACCTTATTGCAATCTTTATAAATAACAGAGTCTTTTTTTAAGAGTGGCCAATGACTATAAATAACGGTACCACCACTCAACGGTTTAGAATCCATCGTAGGGCCATATTGATACGGATAATCCACCTTCATTAATTCATTCACTAATGTTCTATATTTTTTATCCATTAATTCTTCTAATACGACTACATCATAATGGGTTATATCTAAAGGTATGAGTTGTGCACGTAAATAAGCTTCATTCATACGCATGTTAAATCCAGCATATTTCGGCCATAGCTGAACATTGTAGGTGCCTATGGCAAGTTGCGATTCATTGTTATTTCTTGTAAAGCGCGTTTGTGGCAATGACAAAACATAATCTATTTCGTTCGTGGATTGATCGGTAAAAAAATAACGGATAGCCGCAGCATAAAATGAATAATTTAAATAATTACCAATATGTAAATGATGTAATGCTGTTAAAGCCACAGGTCTAGGATAGGGTTTAGCAGAAAACAACAAATAATTTTGTGGGCCTATCGTTAGAGACGCCGACTGAATTTCTGAGCCGACGCCATCACCTGAAATTTTAGTCATCGTATTGATAGTGGTCGAGCTTGCATTTTTAGAATGAATAGTTAAATTAGTTTGAAAACAAAATAATTTCCCTTTATGTAAACCTTTATCGTAATTAATATCCAACAAAGGAACTTTTTGATACGCTTGCGCCGTACCGGAGTACGTTCGATAATATTGTGAATCTAACTGCGAACAAGTGCTATCTTGCTTATTTAGTTTAAGAAAGGAAGTGTAATCAACGCTGTTTGCATTATTATTATTAAAATAAACTTTATAATCGGCTAATGCAAAAGGCCAATATAAAAGCAAAGTCATCCCAAAAAAACAATGTATAAAATATCTTGTTTTCTTTTTTTTCCATTGCAGGTTTGTAGCTTGGGTTATTTGAGTTTTGGTGATTTTTTCAGCCAAAGAAGGAATTAATTTTTGTTTTATTTTCATAAGTATACTTCTTCTTATTAGAGTTTTGTTACTTACTTACCGGCCCTCCTGGGATTAATGATTGAATCTAACTCAATTTAAGCATGGTAAGCCCATGGAAAAATCATGTCTTTTGTCACAGAAATTGTAAATTCATATCCAGGTTGCACCTCCAAAGTGGGTTGAATGTTAAGATTTTTTGCAGTAATACTCGCGCTCATATTCGTTAAGTTGCTATTTAAACTTTGTGCTAACGCTTGTTTTACTGTCAGGGGTGTGAGGACATTGTCAGGCGTGGGGGCAGCAAGTTGTGCGCCTGTCCCAATAATAGTCATCAAGATAGCTGACCCAAAAATACGTAAATAATGATTATTAACATTGCCTTTAAATCCAGCATAACCCTGCCTATCCATACCTGGCATACCTTGTAGATTAATACTTTCTCCATTCGGAAAAATAATACGCTTCCAAATGATCAAAATTCGTCGTTGCCCATAAGTAATTTGTGAATCGTACTGACCGGTTAAACGTGAACCTTGTGGAATTAATAAATATTTTCCAGTCGATGAATCATAAACATTCGAGCGCACCTGTGCGATTATTTGACCCGGTAAATCTGTGTCGATTCCAGTAATCATAACGCCTGGAATTATACTACCGGCTTGTAATTCATAGGGGGTAACCAAAGTTTGTAGTCGAGAAGCTAAATAATCACTGGCACTTGTGTTATCAGCCGGCTTGATTTGTATAAAAGCTTTTTTTTCACTTTGCCCATTCTGATCGGGATTGGATTTTTCTGTCGCATTATCAACTGCTTTAGTCACTGCAGAAATACTCGCTTTGAGTTGATGACTGCTGATAGGTTCTGACATGGCTTTTAGATCATCTTCAGAAAATTCGTCTTGCTGTTTTACTACCTGTACTGGAAGTGATACGGATAGTTTAGGCGTGTCAGCTACGCTTTGTTGTTGATACCAACGGGTGTTAGTTGCGGTGGATAGTATCTGTATTTTACTCTTTTCTGAGGAATGAAAAGATTGATGGGACGCCCGGTACAAGTTATACAGAATTAAAGCAATAATGAGTATTAATAAAATAGCGGCCATTAGCACCCAAGTTTTTCTTAGTACGACTGTTTTTGGAGGTTGTAATGACATGTTATAGATCCTTTGCAAACATTTTATTCGTAATAACCAATCGGGTTTGAGCTCTACCTACGCCTAGTATCAATACCCCTTGTTTAAATATTTTATCCACAACAAAATAAGGTGATTGATAACGGTAATTAACTAATTCATTATTTTTACCACGCAACACAAATAAAACCGGCATATCAGTACTCGCCATCATCGCTGGAAATTGGATGTAAGTATGTACACCGTCATCAAAAACGCGTGTAGGTTTCCAACTCGGTATTGAATAGCCTCTGGGACTACTGAGCTGATAATCAAAATTTAAACGGTTTAATGAAACATCTGCAACGGTAGCTAAAGCATCGCTTGGGCTTCCTTCTGCCGCCGCTCGCATTTCATTTGGATACCAAAAACGCACGATGCGCATACTATGGCTATCAGGACTCGATCCTGAAACTAAACGCAAATTATAAATACGTTTATTGGTCGTGATAACCATGTTAGTGCTAATGCTGGGTTGTGAAGGTTTAATCAAGATATGTTGTTGCTGTAGTGCTCCCTGTCCCGATGTTGCTATCGCATAGGACCAGCGGCTGGGATCGCCAGTGGAAATATTAGCAAATCGTTCTCCAGGTTCAAGTGAAACCACTGTTTCTTGTAAAGGAAGGGTATTAATGATCGGAGCATTATTGGGACTATAGGCAAAACTAACGAAACCTTTACTCACTATGTTCGGTGCTTTACCTGACCTTAAATAACGGGAAAATGCTTGTTCCAAAGCTGGATCGGAACCGTAACGTAAATGATATTGACTTTGTAGGGGTAAGGTCGCAGGGGATGGAGTGGAGTTTATTTGTTTGGCTGGAATGAAAACCGCAGGAGGTCTTGAAATGGTCGTACAGCCTGAAAGCAGTATCAAAGGCAAAATTGCACTTATTTTTTTAATTTGCATTATTCGCTCCTATCTCATTTTGTGACCAAGTAATATGTGTGATATATAAGCCAAAAGGATTATCATTCAAAAAATTAGGATTAATTTTTCCAAATTGATGGGTTAACTGTGCCACCCATCGTGTTACCTTTAAAACCTGATGATCCAGCGTGCTACGTTGAGTTTCATCCCAAGTGACTTGCCAAGTATGCGGACTAAGCGGAAAGGAATTAATAATCTGCACACTTACTGTATACTGCGCACTTAAACGAAACGGATCGTTTTTTTGATAATAATCTTCTAGAAAAGGAATAGCTTGATCAGCAGAATAAGCATAAACCTTGTTTAATAAATTTTTTTCTGCTGTAGTATCATGAATAATACTACGTGCATTAATAATATATTGATTGACAGCAAAATTAATAATACGCGGATCAGTGTTAGAAACATTTTTTAGCACACTTATCGCATAAGGCATGCCGCGATTCGTTTCAACAATGAAGGGTTTTATTTGTGACTGTGTGGCAATCCTAGCAATAACCAGCGCAAAAATAATATTGATCACTATGGAACAAAAAAAAGCGCGCTGCCAATACTGATTCGATTGCTTCAGACTACCGTAACGGTCATTCCATTCTTTACGCCCTTCCGATCCTTTGATGTGGGGGTTTTCTATCTCAGAATTCAACATACATTATTTATTAACCTTAGATTTTTTGTTGTTTTTATAGGGGGTTGTCAATCTCGAGTGAGTTGCTAATTTACGAACAAGCTGACCAAATTGTGACGATAAATTTCCGTTAGAGACAGTGGTATGGAATGTTGTAGAAATAGGATTTAATTTATTATTATCGGCCACTAATAAAGACGGAATAGCTAGAGTGCTGATTTTTTCGTTCGTCGAAGCATATTGCGGTTGTACAGTTTGATGGCTATTAGTTAAATTCATCGTTGATGTAGTTGTTGGCGTTATCTGAACTAATTCAGCCACGAGAGCACTCAAATGGCGTGGGAGATTTTTAGATAAAAACCAAAAAAGTAAGGCTATCGCACTGATCCAAACATAAGGATCGAGCTGATTATATTGCATAGGAACAACGGACATTAGTGGTTTCATTACGTATAAACCGGCTGCTATCACAACATATAATCCAAATAATTTCATACAATTGCGCAATATCGCATTCAAAGTTTGGCATGCAACTGTCTCACTTTGTGGTGCTAAACCTAGAAAAAAACTAGCCATTGAGATTAGAAATGTAGTCGTAATTAAGGTCACCAATAAATCTACCGTCACGCTGAGAAATACAAATAAAACTAATAAAGAAACCAGTAATGCCACAATAAACCCTGCACCCCCTGTTAATAAATTTCCTCCAGCCAGTGGTACCATTAGCTTATCACTAAATGTAATACCCTCTTGGATAATGGCTTGGGGAGTTAAACTTATTTTTGTTAACGTTCCACCCATATACTCACTCGTTTGGAGAAGCTGGGTTAACCATTCAGGGTGAATCATGATGGTATAAAAAATACTAATCACAAAAAATTTTCTGATAAAAATAGGCAGTGAACGTGAAAACTCCTCCTGATCGAATGCATGCCATAAAGCCATCCAAACCAGATTAAGCGTTAATAAAGATATAAATAGCCATTGACCCCAATACAAGAAGGGGTGAATATAATGACTAAAGCTGTTGAGGTAGTGAGTAACTGCCGTTGCAAAATACTTCATTGACTCATGGGCCATACCCCCTCCTGCTGTAACCAATGTTTCAGCCAATTTGTGTGTCCAGATGATTTACATTGCAAGAGTGCTTTGGTTTTTTCACGTGACAAACCCACCAACGCCAATGTCAAATCTCCTAATACCAAATCAATCAAACGATTTCCTTCTGGACTCACTAAATAATAATGTTGTTTGGGCATAGCATTACTTATAATTTCCAATTGCCGTTCCGATAACCCCATCTTTTGATACAAGGTTTTAATTTCTGCTTCCATGTTAGGATGGGGTAAGTAAATCTTAGTTGGGCAAGATTCCATAATGGCCGCAGTGGTTTCGGTCAAAGTTTTGTTAGCAGGATCATAGAGATCAGCCAAAGATTGTGTAGCAAACACGACACGCGCATTCTTTTTTCTACAGGTTTTTAACCAATCTCTAAGTTGACGAGAAAATAATTCATGTGAAATATATAGCCAAGCTTCTTCCAATATGATTAAGCTAGGACCAAGTCGATTATTAACTTCTAAACTAGCAGTAATCTTATCAAAGATAGTTCTTAAGATCGGAACATAAACTTCTGGTTTTTGAGTTAAAACCCAAGACATTTCAAATGTCTGTAAATAAGCATCACCACGCACTACATCAGCACTTGCATCCAATAATTTGAGTTGGCCTTCCAGTGTGTAATAGTTTAAAGCAGCACGGACTGCTTCGTTTTGAACCTCTGAACGAAAAACTGTCAAAGTACGACTCTGTGCATGAACATCTTCGGCTAATGATACAATCGCACTTTGTATGGCCCCGCGCATTTCAGGAGTTAAATCAACATTTTGTAAAAAAACTAGGTCTTCAATAAACTGAATTGCGCGTAAACGTTTTGTATCAGTGGATAAATCAGCTAAAGGACAAAAAGATAACTCTTCGCTGCGACCTATATCGTAGTGATAACCTTGTAAAGCAGCCGTTGTTCCTTGCTGAGAATAATCTTTATCAAAAACAAAAATTTGTGCCTCTGGGTAACGTAAAAATTGAGCGATTAAAAATCCCAAATATGTTGATTTACCTGATCCCGTAGGACCTAATACGACTTGATGCCCTACATCTGCCACATCCATGTGAAAACGAAAAGGCGTTTTTCCAGTTGTTTCGGCATATAATACGGGTGGGGCATACGCAGGTAATAAGGACTCTGGAGAACTGTATAAAGAACCTGCCCATAAGGTGTGTAAAGGGAGTACATGCGCTAAATTGATCGAGTTAATAAACACACGCCGCAGATTACAACTTCCATGACCAGGAATAGTTCCCAACCAAGCATCAAAGGCATGAACATCTTCGCGTATACAAGAAAAACCGGATTGTTCTAGATAGGCTGAAAGATCACGAGTGGTTTGTTCTAATAATTGAATGTCGGGATGCATCAATACTAATGCGCTAGACCAATAACCAAATCGCGTATTACCACTGCTATTGAGTGTACTCGCTGTAGTTGCTTGTTGACTCATTTGCAATGCATCATTGTTAATCTTATTGGAGGGTTTACCAAAGATGGCTTCTTTAAAAACACCTGACAACCCTTTCACTTTATTGTTCCAATTGCGCACATAGCGTTTGATTTCTCGTTTGGCGGTGTTCTCACTTAAAGGTATAAAGCGATTCGACCAACGATATATCAACGGATAAGTTCCTAATTCTTCCAATAATCCTGGTAAGGTTTCTTCATTCAGATAACCTACTATTGACAGCACATAAATATAATTTTCGCCAACGCGTGGTAAATAACCAGCAGTCACATTGCGACTAGCTAATACTACATCTAAAAAACAACCGTCAGGAGGAACCGTTGCAGGAGCAATATCGCCGGTAATACACAATTTTAAATAACTCAACAAATCAGCACTATTCAGTTTTTCTAAAATAAATTGAGTACTGAGTAAACTCACACAACGATTCGCGCGATTCAAAAATTGTTTTAATAATTGAGTGAGATCAGAGTATTTTTCTTCTGGTAAACCATCAATAAACCAATGTCGTGTTGTTTTTACGACACTTAATGGAAATTTCCAGACTAAACATAAAAATTGTAGATTTTCGTAATGATTGCCTGCTGTTTCATATGCGCGGCGACGTTCTTGATCGATTAAGTCTGCAGCAAGATTAGGAAAATCAACAGCCTCTGGATAATCTAAACTTGGAACACGCAGTTCATCGACATGCAACATCCAACCATCCTCTAAAAAAATACACATTCGATTAATAATTGCTGTCAATGCATCCAATTGTGCAGAACTGGCTGAATAAAGATCCGGACCACGAAAGCGATAAGCTAACAAGAAAGCACCATCTTTATTAATGATTACACCATCATCGATAAAATGAGCATAATTTAATAAATCAGAAAATCCAGCGGATCGTTGTTCATGTTGATTACTCCACATTGAAAAAGCCTCGTTTACCTTGATAGATCGGTACGCTTGGTTTAATTAAAATATTTTTGGCCATGACACTCGGATGCGCTGGATAATAATCTTGGTAATGAATATGGCGACGATAAATCACGAGCATTTGTTTATCCGTTCTAGTGATATAAACTCCCGCTATGTAAAGGATCATAAAAATAAATAACGCGATTAAATCCATAAACCAACTCAAATGGGCTGATACAGCAATGGGTAAACATAAACCCACAAATAAATAAAATAATTGTCGATCAACACCCAAAATTTGAAAATCACGATTGAGCGCTTTGAAATATAAAGTCGCGGTACCTTGCATAAGGTTTAAGCGCCAAATAGAGTGGTAACAAAACTTGTTGCAGAAAATGCAATTGATAGCCACAAAACAATATTAATTAATTTTTTAAACCCGTCACCCCATTCACCAAAAGCCAGCATTAAACAAGTGACAACGATCATAATGATCGAAACTGACATGAGGAAGGGTCCGGTAATCGCATCTTTTAAAAGATTCATAGTAGAATCAAAAGGAAGATCAGAACCTGTATCTGCAAAAGCTAAATTAATCCAACACAAGCTAGCGATAATTAAAAACTTAAGCCAACCCCGTAAACATAAATTGCTCATTTTGATAGGACCCCAAAGTTACTATTTCATGAATAAAACCTTTTTGATGTCCCTTTCGTTGAATTGATACGATGGTATCGATCGTTTGTGCGACTAATTGTAATGGTGGAGTCGTCAATCGATTTTCCATTGCTAGATCTAGAATCCGCTGGATTGCTTCTTGAGCTGAATTAGCGTGAACCGTGCATAGGCCACCAGGACAACCGGTGTTCCAGGCTTTTAACATGTCCAAGGCCTCCGCACCGCGTACTTCACCGATCAAAATTCGATCGGGTCGCATACGCATTGCCATCCGCACTAAAGCCGTCATATTAACGGACGAACTTGTCAGTAAAGCGACTTTATTTGAGGAAGGACATTGTAATTCGGGTAAATCTTCTAAAATAATCAGGCGTTGTTTATCATCTTGGCGCAAAGCTTCTAAAATTAAGGCATTGATTAAGGCGGTTTTCCCAGAACCCGGACCGCCACAAATCAAAATATTTTTTCGTTGCTGTACTAAATCGCGCAATATAGAAGCTTGTTTTGATGTTAGGCGTCCGGTATCTAAATAATCCGTTA
>CASFML010000183.1 GCA_949295795.1 uncultured Gammaproteobacteria bacterium
TAAACTATATGAACACTACACAGGCTTTCCAGGTGGACTAAAATCTGTTTCTTTTGAAAAGTTGCAAAAAAGAATTCCTACTCGGATTATTGAAAAAGCTGTTACAGGCATGCTACCTAGAGGCCCGTTGGCTCATGCCATGATAAAAAAACTCAAAGTCTATGCTGGTTCTTCTCATCCTCATAGCGCTCAAAATCCTCAACCAACTAGCATTGATAGGTTATAAATTATGGCATTAAAACAGTATTATGGTACGGGCCGCCGAAAAACAGCAACTGCAAGAGTATTCCTTAAGAAGGGAACGGGTACTGTCCAAGTAAATGACCGTACTTTGGAAAATTACTTTGGCCGTGAAACCGCTCAAATGGTTGTCAACCAACCTTTAGAAGTGGTTGATCAAATGGGTAAATTTGATATCACAATAACAGTTTCAGGTGGCGGAAGCAGTGGTCAAGCCGGTGCAGTTCGACATGGAATAAGCCGAGCACTCATAAATTATGATGAATCAACTACTGTAAACACTGAGGATACATCAATTGGTAATGATGTTTCATTTCGCCGGTTACTACGCCGTGCCCGTTTAGTTACTCGAGATGCAAGAAAGGTTGAACGTAAAAAGATCGGACGACATAAAGCACGTAAAGGAACTCAATATTCAAAACGATAATCTTTGTATTATTTATTGAAAAAATTTTAGTAAACATAATATAAATTTTTTTAACGGCGAGAAAAATGGAAGATGATCGTCGCCATCTTTTAGCTATTATTATAGCTTTCATGGCTGGATGTGGTATAGCCGCAAGTTCGATACCGTTTCTAGCCTCATTATGGCCAACGGCTGCAACCCTTTCGCAAGCAAAAGACTCTGTTGAAGTTGATTTAACTCATCTTACACCTGGAGGGACCATGGTGGTTGCTTGGCAGAATAAACCTATTTGGATTATTCGGCGTACCCAAGCAATGTTAGACAAGCTTTCTAACATTCATTCACTATTACGTGATCCGAATTCTTTAACCGCTCAACAACCCAATTATGCACGTAATGAGTATCGTTCTCTTAATCCTGAATATTTAATAGTCATTGGACTATGCACTCATTTAGGATGTGCTCCGCAATTTAGACCCCAGGTAGGAGAATTGAATAACAAATGGCCTGGGGGGCTTTTTTGTCCCTGCCATGGTTCTAGGTTTGATCTCGCTGGACGGGTAATGAAAGGGGTTGCTGCACCCATGAATCTTAAAATTCCTCCTTATCGATTTATCAATGCACATACTGTTGTGATAGGTGAAGATCCTAACTTAGTTTGATAAAAAATTTATGCTGGCATTGAAACAAAATTTAAGTAAACTTCTTAACGGTTGAGGGCTGGTGTGAGCGGCACAAACAAAAATAGTATTCGGAAAAATAAAAGTGTCCCATGGTTATCTGAACGCTTTCCAATTAATGAATATGTGCACCGACATTTTACCCACTATTATCTTCCAAAAAATCTAAATTTTTGGTACTTCTTTGGTTTTTTAAGTCTCTTCACTTTTTTTTTACAAGTTTTGACAGGGATATGGCTAACCCTATTTTATATCCCCACCCCTGAAGAAGCTTTCAGTTCCATCGAAATGCTGATGAGAGATATACCTTATGGTTGGTTGTTTCGTTATCTGCATTCCACCGGTGCTTCTGCTTTTTTTATCCTAATTTATGCACATATCTTCCGCAGCCTTTTATATGGCTCCTATAAAAAACCTAGAGAATTAGTATGGTTGTTAGGTGTATGTCTTTATATCTTTATATTACTGGAGGCATTTCTCGGCTATTTACTCCCCTGGAGTCAAACCTCCTATTGGGCGAGTCAAATTGGCACTTCTTTGTTCAACTCAATTCCAAAGTTTGGTCCAATGTTTACGCTTTGGATAAGGGGTAATAACATGGTATCAGGAGAAACTTTACATCGTTTTTTTACATTTCATGTGATAGCTATACCTTTAATTTTGATTTTTTTAATTCGGCTTCATCTCACTGCTTTACATAAAGTTGGCTGTAATAATCCCGAAGGAATTTCTCTATTGCCAGAAACATATAATAAAACCCCTGCTAAACTCCCTTTTCATCCCTATTACTCAATCAAAGAATTACATGCTTTGCTCATTTTTTTGTTTATTTTTTCTATTGTCGTATTTTTTATTCCAGAAATGCATGGATATTTTCTTGAAGAAAACAATTTCGTACCTGCAGATCCTTTATTAACCCCTAGTCATATTGAGCCACTCTGGTATTTAGCACCTTTCTATGGGGTATTATGCGTTATCCCAAATAAATCTTTAGGTATTTTAATTATGTTAGGGATTCTTTGCATATTATTTGTATTACCTTGGCTTGATCGAAGTCCGGTTCGATCGATGCGCTACCGAGGCTATTACTCTCAACTTGCTCTAGCTACTTTTATTTTAAATTTTAGTTTGCTTAGCTATATAAGTACCACTCTACTTACACCTGATAAAATATTCATTGTGCAAATTTTATTAATAAACTATTTTCTTTTTTTTCTACTTATGCCCTTTTATACAAAATATGAAAAAAATAAACCCTTACCAAAATCCATATTATGTGGAAAATAATCCTATTTTTTCTATTTATTTTTATATTTTCTTTCTCAATAGCCAGTTCTTTTGAAAACAAACTAGCAAAAGCCACAATTTTGCCCGCAGAGCTGGCTTCCCTACAGCGCGGGGCAAAATATTTTATGAATTATTGTTCGGGGTGTCATTCTCTACAATATATGCGTTATAATCAGCTTGGAGTTGATCTAAAAATTGACGATAAGTCAAACTCAATCAGCCAACCACGATTAAAAGAAAATCTTATTTTTACTCAGGCTAAAACTAGCGATACAATAAAATCAAGCTTAAATGAAGAAGAGAGTTTATTATGGTTTGGAAAACTTCCTCCAGACCTTTCTTTGAGTATTCGGGCAAGAAGTGCTGATTGGGTGTATAATTACTTACTTAGCTTTTATTTGGATGATACGAGGCCTTTTGGAGTTAATAATAATTACATTAAAAATACCGCAATGCCGGATCCATTAGCGTCTTTACGTAAGGATACACATACTTACCCTAACGTAAACAATAAAACTAACGATCGGTTATCCCTAAAAATTAATAATCATGCATTATATTTACATTCTAATAACAATAGACCCGAAGTCCCTACATTAGAAGAAATAGTTACAGATTTAGTTAATTTTTTAGCTTATATAGCTGAGCCTACTAAAAATAACCGTCAATCTTTAGGTAAAAAAGTATGTGGATTTTTGTTGTTATTAACCTTTTTTGTTTCAATTTTAAAAAAGCAAATTTGGGGAAATCTAGAAAAATAAATACTTTTCATAAACTGAAAAGTGTTTTCAATTATTAAATATGGAGAACCTTTTATATGGCACAACCTGCCGGTAAACGTTCAACTATGAGTTTATATGCAAATATCAATGACCCTTTTAGCCATAGGGTACGTATTGTTTTAGCTGAAAAAGGAATAAGTGCAGAAATTATAGAAGTATCGCCTTCGGATTTACCTGAAGGTTTGTTACAAAACAATCCTTATGGCACGGTCCCTACTATTATTGATCGAGATCTTGTGCTTTATGAAACCAATATTATTACCGAATATTTGGATGAACGCTTCCCACATCCTCCCTTGCTGCCCGTATACCCAGTAGCTCGAGCCAAAAGTCGACAAATGATTTACCGCATTGAGCGAGACTGGTATCCATTATTACAACAAATTGAAAATGCAATTAATAATACTAAAGTAACTAAACCTACTGAATCTATGCTTGCCGCCCAAAAGAAATTAGAAAGTAGTTTAGCTAGTCTAGCCCCTATTTTTGCTGGTAAATCATTTTTTTTAAGTGATGAATTTACTTTAATAGATTGTTGTATGGCACCCTTATTATGGCGTTTACATCGTTTAGATATTAAACTAGCGCCTATGCCAAGTGCTATCAAAGAATATGAAGAGCGCTTATTTAAACGCCCCTCATTTAAAGCTACTTTAAATGAGGTCGAATTTGGAGTGAAAATTTAAAATGATGACCTCAAATCGTTCTTATTTATTAAGGGCATTTTATGATTGGATTACAGATAATCAATTAACACCTTATATTCTTTTAGATGCTGAGCTACCGCATGTTGAAGTGCCAAAACAATGTATTAAAGACGGAAAAATTACCTTAAACATATCAACTGATGCCATATTAAATTTAAAAATAGATACGCAAGCTATACAATTTGAGGCTAGTTTTAATGGCCAATCAATGCTTATTTACGCACCTATCCAAGCAGTATTAGCCATCTATACGCGCGAAAATGGCCAAGGAATGGTATTTACAGAACAAGAAAGTGGTGATGAAGGTGGCCCTCCCCCTCCTAGAGTTAGACCAGGTACTAAGCCTAAGCTTTCTATTGTTAAATAATATGGTATCACCAATCATAATTGGATGGAGAGAGTGGGTTTCATTACCTGAATTAGGAATCCCTCGCTTAAAAACTAAGGTTGATACAGGCGCCCGAACTTCTTCATTACATGCTTGCTGTGTTGAAGTTTTTGAAAAAACTCCTAATCAAAAACAAGTTCGCTTCATTATACACCCTCAACCAAAACGCTTTCCTCAGAAAGCAATTAAATGTATTGCTGATTTACGCGATATACGTGAAATTACCGATTCGGGAGGGCATAAAGAAAATCGATGCGTTATTCAAACCTCGATTGTTTTGGGCACAGAATACTGGCCTATCGAAATTACTTTGACCAGCAGAGATACTATGCGTTTTAGAATGCTATTAGGTCGAACAGCTTTAGAACAGCGTTTTCTCGTTGATCCTTCACATTCTTATTTATACAGTAAAAAAACTATAATCCCATGAAAATTGCAATTTTATCTCGCCGTCCAAAGCTCTATTCTACACGCCGTTTAGAAGAAGAGGCTAAAAAAAGAGGGCATCAGGTTAAAATAATTGATACCCTGCGATGTTATATGAATATCACAACCCAAAACCCCTATATACATTATAAAGGCAAAATTCTTGATAAATTCGATGCAATAATCCCAAGAATTGGAGCATCCATCACTTTTTATGGTGCTGCATTGGTCAGACAATTTGAAATGATGGGCGTGTTTGTTGCTAATAATTCAATTGCTATTACTCGAGCTCAGGATAAACTTCGTTCGCTACAAATTTTATCCCGAAAGGGTGTAGGTTTACCTATTACCGGTTTTGCTTATTCTCCAGATGACATTCAAGATCTTATTAGCATGGTAGGTGGTCCTCCTTTAGTCATTAAAATTTTAGAAGGTACACAAGGCATAGGCGTGGTACTCGCTGAAACTCAACAAGCCGCTATTAGCGTTATTGAAGCTTTTTTAGATTTACAAGCGCATATTATGGTCCAAGAATACATCAAGGAAGCGAAAGCAGCAGATATTCGTTGCTTCGTAGTCAATGGTAAAGTCATTGCAGCTATGGAGCGGCAGGCAAAATTAGGTGAATTTCGTTCTAACATCCATTGTGGGGGGACTGTAAAGCTTGCTAAATTAACGACTGAAGAAAGAGCGGCGGCAGTTCGAGCTGCGAAAATTATTGGCCTCAATATTGCTGGAGTTGATTTATTACGTTCAAATAGAGGTCCACTGGTAATGGAAGTCAATTCATCACCTGGCTTAGAGGGAATAGAAAAAGCAACTCAAAAAAATGTTGCGGAAATCATTATTAAATCCATCGAAAAACGATCTAATAAACACTAGATTAAAAAAGCATTTGTTGACTCTGAGAAGTAGTCATGTATAAATCAAGGAATGATAAGCACAGAACATCCCTACTCCCCTCTAGCCACCCGATTACGTCCTCATCATTTAAATGACTTTTTTGGTCAAACTCATTTATTAGGCCCACGAAAAGCTTTACGCCAAGCAATTATAAACGGGCAATTACACTCTATGATTTTATGGGGTCCACCAGGAACTGGAAAAACCACCTTAGCTAAGTTAATGGCAAATCACATATGCGCTCGGTTTGAATCCATATCCGCTCTACAAGCAGGTGTAAAAGAAATCCGTCAAATTGCAGAACGTACACAAAACGAGCTCCATCTTCAGCCGTCCCAAAAAACTTTGTTATTTATTGACGAAATACACCGTTTCAACAAAGCACAACAAGACGCATTATTACCTTTTATAGAATCCGGCCTATTCATATTAATTGGTGCCACTACAGAAAACCCCTCATTTGAGCTGAATAATGCTTTACTCTCTCGAACACGAGTTTATGTACTAAAAAAACTAAGCCTAGAAGAAACTATCCAGGTCATTGACCGAGCTTTAACCAATGATATTGATGGACTCGGCAAAAAAAAACTTTCAATAAACTCACCAGTAAAAAAACAATTAGCAACTATCGCAGATGGTGATGCACGCCAAGTTCTTAATCTTTTAGAACTTGCTGCTGATTTAGCAGAAAATAATATCATTGATTTGCAAATATTAAAGACAATTACACAAACTAACTTGCGTCGTTTTGATAAAAATGGTGAGATTTTTCATGATCAAATTTCAGCTTTACATAAGTCGGTACGGGGATCCAATCCAGACGCTGCATTATATTGGCTAGCACGCATGCTTGATGGTGGGTGTGATCCTTTATATATCGCACGTCGTATACTCCGTATGGCAAGTGAAGATATTGGCAATGCTGACCCCCGAAGTTTACAACTAGCATTAGGAGCATGGGAAGTTCAAGAACGTTTAGGTAGTCCAGAAGGTGAGCTTGCTTTAGCACAAGCCATTGTTTATCTATCCTGCACGGCTAAAAGTAATGCCGTTTATACTGCTTTTAATGCGGCTATGAAAGATGCCCAAGAAAACGGTACGTTAGAAGTCCCTTTACATTTACGTAATGCTCCTACCCAATTAATGCGCAATTTAGATTATGGAAAAAACTATCGTTATGCTCATGATGAGCCAAATGCTTATGCAGTAGGAGAAAATTACTTTCCTGAAGAATTAAAAGACCGAAAATATTATTTTCCTGTTCCAAGAGGTTTAGAATTAAAAATTGCAGAAAAGCTTGCAATTTTAAGAAAATCAGAAAAAATTTAAAAAATTCTTAAGATTGTTGCTCTAGCCAAATTTTTACAGCCATATAATTTATTTTACCACTACCTAATAGAGGCATATTATCCGTAAAATATAATCTTCTTGGTAAACTTAATTCAGATAATCCCTTTTCTCTAAAGGCTTTAACCAGCAAAGAACGATTAGCGAATTTATAATCTGTAATTAAAACAAGCTGTTCTCCCTTTTTGCTATCTGGAACACTTAATATTGCATGATGTTTATCTGGCCATAACTCATAAATTATGTTTTCTATTGCCGTTAAAGAAACCATTTCGCCACTAATTTTTGCAAAACGCTTAGCCCTATCTTTTATAGACAAATATCCATCTGCATCAACTTCAGCAATATCTCCCGTATCATACCAACCGTGGCTAGGAGGGATAATTTCACCGATCTGTTCCTTACTTAAATAACCTAACATAACATTTGGACCAGATATCAATAAACGACCTCCCTGTTTAATTTCAGGAACGGGTTCTATTTCATAACGAATACCCGGTAAAAAATTACCTACAGTACCTGGCTTATTTTGCATTGGTGTATTTACACTGATAACGGGTGACGCTTCTGTTACACCATAACCCTCAAAAATACGTATTCCAAATTTTTCCATCCATAATTTTCGGGTTTTTTCTTTTAATTTTTCTGCACCTGCAAAAACATACCGAATGCTGTAAAAATCATAAGGATGCGCATACCGTCCATAGCCTGCTAAAAAAGTATCTGCCCCAAACATGATCGTCGCATTACATTCATAAATCATATTGGGAACTTTACGATAATGTAAAGGAGACGGATAAATAAATGTTTTTATTCCGTGATAAATAGGTAGAATAATACAAGCAGTTAATCCAAAAGCATGAAATAATGGTAAAGAGCTAAAGAAAATATCTCGTTGGTTAAAGTCAATTTGTGTAGTCATTTGTGCAAGATTCGCTTGTATATTTTTATGGCTGAGAACTACCCCTTTAGGCTCACCTTCTGATCCTGAAGTAAACAAAATAACTGCGGGATCTAGTGGATTAGTTCCTTTTTTTAGTTTTTTATAATAATATTGAGGAAATCTGCCATATAAAATTGCTCTTAATTTGCCTGGCCAACTAATTTCTTTTTTTATATCTTCTAAATAAATGATTTGGATAGACTTTTCAATTAAACGGTTAACGAGCTCAAATAGATTAGCGACTTCGATAAATTTTCTTGAAGTAAGGATGCAATGAACTTGCGCAATCTTACAGGCTGTTTCTATTTGAGCAAATCCTGCTGTATAATTTAATAAAGCAGGAATTCTACCGTAGGCTTGTAATGAAAAAAAACTAATGACCGTACTTGTCATATTCGGCAACAAAACCCCAACTGCCTCTTGATAGTTAGTATAACGACAAATATAAGGACCAAGAATAAAACAGCGAGTTATTAATTGATTATAGTTAATAACTACTCGGGTTATGTCTTCTAAAATTTTGGTGGTTCCCTTATGAATTGCCCTTGCTTCTAATAAAGATTGAAAAAGTGTTTTATTATAATCTGTGCTTCGAAATAACATCTCAACCATCATGTCATAAAGTTGATTACTAATAACCTGTCTTCTTTTTCGGCTACTCATAGTAGGATCAACAATGAATTTTCGGGGTGGCAAAATTGAGATATAAATTTTTGGGAACCATCGTATTTGAACTTTACCTCGCAAACGAGAGAAAGGAGTATATTGCGCTCCTTGTAAACGAATTGGCAACAAATTAACTTTAGCATGATCCGCTATCAACCCAGGACCTTCATAAAGTTTCATTAACGCACCGGTTGTGGTAATTCTTCCTTCTGGAAAAATCACACATTTTTGCCCTTTTTTTACTTCTTTGATTAAAGTCTTAATCGCTAAAGGATTTAAAGGATCTAATTCAAAGACTTTAGAAAAATATAAAAAAGGTCGTATCCACCAAATACGTGAAGTAAAGCTGTTAATCGCGAACAGAAGCTCATCAGGCAAAAAAGCATAAAGTAAAACCACATCTAAAAAGGAAGTATGGTTAGCAACAATAACCACACTTTCTCCTGCTTGTTTATAATTCTCGAAACCACTTAACTTAACATCATAAAGACATCGTAGTATCTTTCGTAAAGCTGGCTTTATCAATCCTTGTGGTATTAGTCTTGTTGCATAAACAGCTAATGCTATATTAAAAATACCTAATAATAAAAAAACCTGTATAACACTTAAATCAATTTTAAGTAAAAAAACTATAACAATACTAGAAACAACAATAAAAATTGAATTAATTATATTATTAGCAGCAATTGTTCTAGCACGGTGTTCAGTGGCTGTATCTGTTTGAATTAAGGTATATAAAGGCACAGCATAAATACCACCGCTCACTGATAATCCTAATAAGTCTATGCAAATCCTCCAATGAGCCAAAGAATTAAAAAAGCCAGTAAAACTCGTCAATTTCTCTGAATTATGTGCTAAATGGTTTGAAGCAAAATAAAGATCAATTATAAAAATACTCATCAGCCATAAACTCATGGGTATCCATTTCATACTTATTCTATCTTTTACTAATCGATTACAAACTAATGAACCAATAGCGACACCTACTGTAAAAATAATTAAAAAAAGTGTTACTATGCTAGCATCCGCTTGTAGAATATTTTTAGTAAAACTTGGAAATTGAGTTAAAAACGTAGCTCCAATTAGCCAAAACCAAGAGATTGCAAGTATTCCTAAAAAGACCTTTCTTTCAGTTTTGACCTGCTGAATTATTTGTAATGAGGCTTGAATAAAATGTAGATTTAACCTTAGAGTTTGATTTGCTTTATTTGTAGCTGGAATGTAAAAGCTGGCAAATAAACCTAACCCCGCAATAGAAATTAGGATAGTTGAAATCTCTCTTAGATCCATGTGACTTGCAATTAACAACCCACCTAAAATGGTTCCTATTAAGATAGCAATAAACGTACTCGCTTCAACTAAAGCATTTCCTGCAATCAACTGATTCTTTTCTAAAAGATCAGGTAAAATAGCATACTTAATAGGTCCAAAAAAAGTTGAATGCATCCCCATAAAAAACAACACAAGCATCAATAAACTGACAGAATGAAGGTAAAACCCTAAGCTTGCCAATAACATAAATAAACATTCAAAGCCTTTAATTATTATGGTTAAATATCTTTTGCTTAACTTATCAGCCAATTGCCCTGCAAGTGCTGAGAAAAGAAAAAAAGGTAAAATAAATAATCCAGCTGCTAATGTAACTGAAAGTTGTTGTAATAATTGAGATTGGGTAAGGAACTGGTAAGTAATTAAAATAATTAAAGCATTTTTAAAGACATTATCATTAAAGGCGCCCAAAAATTGAACTAACAATAAAGGCAGGAATCGTCGATTTTTTAGTAAAGAAAACTGAGTAAAAACGGGCATAAACCCTCTCATGAGCTCATGAGGCCTAGAACGCCTCTTCTAAAAAATTTTACTAGTATAACATACACAACATGCTCGTTTTTAACGCTACTTTTCGAGATCTAAAGCTATTTATATTCGGATTAGTATGTGATTGTGAAAAAACTTGATAATAACTAAATTTAGATGCCGTACTTGACCGTAATGAATAGACTAGTTGATATTAATTCATTGCGCAGGTATTATCCTTACCCGCAGCTGGTACAAATTTTTGCTTATAAAATGGCTTAATATAACGGCTCTAAACTAAAGGATTACGGGGTATAGCGCAGTCTGGTAGCGCGCCTGCTTTGGGAGCAGGATGTCGGGGGTTCGAATCCCTCTACCCCGACCAAATTTTTGTATTTATTTTTAAACTACCCAATACTTGGGATAAAAATAATTTAAATAAGCCCTTTAAGAGACGCCTATACCTTAAGGAAGCGGACCTTGTTATTTAACTATTTATATTAAGATGATAATTTTCAGGAAAGCGCCTGTAGCTCATCTGGATAGAGCATCGGCCTTCTAAGCCGAGGGTAGCAGGTTCGAGTCCTGCCAGGCGCACCAATTCCTAATGATATTCATGTCAATGGTGGACGTAGCTCAGTTGGTAGAGCCCCGGATTGTGATTCCGGTTGTCGTGGGTTCGATCCCCATCGTTCACCCCATTTTTCAAAGATTGTTCAACTAAATGTACCAGTTTTGTACCAGCCACTCGCCCCGCTGCTTCCTTTAAACAATCACTATTTAAATGAGCATAGCGTTGTACGGTTTCATACGAAGACCAACCGCCTAATCTTTGTAGCTCATACAAAGAAGTTCCATTTTGCACATGCCACGAAGCCCAGGTATGTCGTAAGTCATGCCAACGGAAATTTTCTATCCCTGCTCGCTTTAAAGCTTTTCGCCATGCAGCGGTATTACATTTTTTAATAGGCTTTCCCTGATAAGTAAAAACAAACTCAGGGTGTTTACCTAATTGTTTTTTTATAATAGTCATCGCATCAAAATTTAAAGGGACAGCAATGGATATTCTTGTTTTAGATTGACTCGCATAAACCATCGCGTGTTGCTTTTCCAAATTTACATCTCGCCAGCATAACCCTAAAACATTCGCTTGCCTTAAACCGGTTGCTAAAGAAAATACTGTTAAATCAGCTAAATGTGCAGGCAGCGCTTTAACTAACTTTTCAGCCTCTCTCTCCGTTAACCACCGCTCACGCTCTTCACCTTCATAACGCATAGAAACATCAGGTGCTTTATCAATCCACTTCCATTTTCGTGCTGCTCTATTAAGGATGGATCGAATCAGTGCGAGTAAGCGATTCACTCTTGCTGGTGAAACGTTCGTTTCTTCTTTTTCTTGCGCTATCGTCTCAATCATATCACTATCAATCTCATGTAACTTTTTGTTTTTTAGGTAAGGTTCTACCCATCTGAGCTGATATTTATCATCCTCAAGACTTCGCTTATGGGCTGATACTTTCAACCATTTGATGACAACATCCTGCCATAAACGTTCTGGTCTTTCTTTTAATTTATTTTGGCGCCACAAATCGGCCTTTAATCGATCATGCAACTCCTGCGCCGCTATTTTGTTTGTCGTCCCAGTAGATCGTTGTATTCTTTTTCCCTGGTGAGAAAATCGGATCCACCAGATATTGTTTCGTTTACAGAGTGCCATATTTTTTCTCCTCTTTTGTTAGAGACACCCTGCGATACTTTGCAAGATTGATCGTAAAGTGACCGGAGATAATTAACAAGATCTTCTTCCAGAAAACACCAACATTTACCTGGCTTGGCCGCGGGAATACTTTTACTAGCCGCTAATCTTCTAAGTCCTTCGGGGTTCATCTTTAAAAACTTCGCTGCTTGTCCAAGATTTAAAGTTTTCATTTTTCACTCCCTATAAATTAAGTATTTCGCATTTTTTATCCATTAATTTAGTTTTTTCTCTAATCAGCTTACTAAAGTTATTCGCAACATAGGTTGCAAGAATATTAGATAGACTTACTTTGTTCATATTCATAAAAAAAATAAATTGAGTGGATAAGTATGGAAAACAACACTTTTGAGATATTTATTCGACACTGTGGAACAGTAGAAAAGGCGGCCAAAATTTTGGGCACATCACATCAAAATGTCAGCTCAATGCGAAATGGTCGTACCTGGATAAAACTTGGGTTTGCACGAAAAATTGCAAAATACTTATGGGAACAAATGAAATATAGGGTAGATCCTTTAGATCTAATTTCCCCACTGGAGCGAAACGAACTGAAAGCGTTATCACTTCCAGTGATGCATCATCCTATTAAACTCATGAATGTTTCGATAACTCATGTGAAATGTGATTTTTCAGTTTCTAATTTAGCCTATCCAGAGCAACGTCCTTTAAATCAGTTCAGACCCATTATTATCGATGAAAATCAACAACTCATAGCCAATCCAAGCACTTATTTGGTTTATCAACAACAGAATAAAAAAAGGGTTCCTGCTTGGTTATTTTCTTTATCCGATCTATTAACCAAAAAATATGAGTTGGCTGTATTAGTTCAAACTTTTTTAATCTGCGAACGCGCTGCTATCGGCATTGCTGCAAAAAAATGCTTAGGAAACCGCCAAGGTCCTCGTTTTCACAAACCGTTTCGTCGAAATTTCGACGAAATAACAGGAAGAACTGATGATTTGATAGCTGGCTTACTTGGATTTGGTTGTAAGGATAGTTATCGCCATGCAGAAAAAATTCAATTATTTGGCAGTACTGAACTGGTAAAAGCAGTTGATGAAGGAAAGCTAAGGACTTCCGCAGCAGCACTCCTAACTCACTTCACTCATAGAAAACAACAAAAAATATTAACCCAAAACAAAAAAGAAATTTCTTCTTTTATTTATCAATCTAGAAAAAGGAAATAAAAATGAGAGAATACGGTTCGGTACAAACCCAATTCTGGTCTGATTTAGCATTACAAAATTTATCCACTGACGCCAAATTATTGGCTGTTTATCTACTCACTGGACCACATACTAATATGTTGGGTTGTTTTCGATTACCCACAGGGTATGTAGCAGAGGATTTAAAATGGAATGAAGAAACAGTTTACAACGCATTTTCAGAACTCGATCAAATTAAATTTTTAATCAGAGATCCAGAATCAAACTGGATTTTGATTATTAACTTCCTAGATTGGAACCCCATTGAAAATCCAAATCAAGGAAAAAGCATAGTTAAACTTTTTAAACGAGTTCCAACCCAATCAATGGTTTTCAAACCTTTAACAATAAGTTTGTTAGCTCAAACTAAACACTTAGATGAAGGGTTTAGAAACCATTTAGTAACGCTATCGCAACCCTTTCAAAACCAGGAACAGGATCAGGAACAGAATCAGGAGAAGAATCAGGAACAGGATGTTGTTGGCAAGCCGTCGATAAACGACGACTTACCCAGCAGCAACCCAAAAACTCCATTATTAATTAATAAAAAAAATGGAGTAGATAGCTTTCCCGCCGAAGAATTCATTGATATTCCACTTCAAAATAATGATGTGTTTATTGCAGGAAAAATGGATATCCATACCTGGAAAAAAACCTACCCAAATATCGATGTTTTGCAAGAGCTCCGTCAAATACGTGCTTGGAATGAAGCTAATCCGAGTGCACGCAAAACACGATCTCAGATCTTGCGTCACATCAATGCATGGCTTGCTAAAGAGCAACGCGAATCTCTACAACGACAGCAAATTTCTGACCATAGTGAAGCTCGTTTAGCAACACATGGATTAAGTCCTACCTTAGCCCATAACCTTGTCGTTGGAGAACAATGGTTGAATCAATCAAAAAATTAAACAAAAAAATAGGAGATTTTATGTTAACAGATGATAAAAAACCCTTTCTAGAATGGCTGACATTATTAGCGGAATCCTTTAATCGCAAAGTTTCAAGTTTGCTATTAGAAACCTATTGGCAATGCCTTAAAGCTTATCCATTTGCGCAAGTAAAACAAGCGATGCTAAATACGTTACAAAATCCTGATCGCCAGAAATGGGGCATGCCAACGCCTGCCGACTTAATTGTTTTAATTCAAGGCGATAGTCACAGTCATGCACTAAATTCATGGAGCCAAGTAGTAGCGGCTATTCGCGCAGTAGGTCGCTACGATAGCGTGGTTTTTGACAACCCCATCATTCATTGTGTCATTCGAGATATGGGCGGTTGGATCAACTTGTGTCAACAACAAGAAAAGGAATTATCATTTCTGCGTCATGAGTTTGAGAAACGTTACCGTGATTATCAAGGTAAACCACTACCTAGCTACCCACGATCCCTTAAAGGCAGTCTAGAACATGATAATCAAGTACAAGGCTTTTCACCTACTCCACCCGATCCTATTTTAATAGGTGATGCTAAAAAAGCGTTGGAAGTCTATGCCAAGGGGACTAAACAATTATCTAACTATTCATTATCACTTTCACAAGCTACTCAGCAGTTTTCGCAACTACAAATTGATACGGATACATCCGAAGAAGATAATTGAAGGATCTTTATGCAAAACAACCTAATTAATGAGCCTTTATTTCAAAGCAATTATCAAATTCTGCATGGCGATTGCGAGAAAGAATTGCGCGCTTTTTCTAACCAAGTTGATCTGATTGTTACATCTCCGCCCTATGCAGATGCACGAAAACAACATTATTACAGCATTCCTCCGAGTGATTATGCCGATTGGTTCATATCTTTTCACAATACGTTTTGGCAAGCTCTAAAACCAACAGGAAGTTTAGTACTGAACATGAAAGATAAAATTGTTAATGGTGTTCGTCACCATTATGTATGGGAAACGATAGAAAAGCTCAGTAAACTCGGTTGGTATTGCATTGACGATTACATCTGGCATAAAAAAACCAGCATGCCGGGATATTGGCCGACGCGATTACGGGACGCCTGGGAATATGTGTTTCATCTGGCGAAAATGAAAACGCCGTATATGAACCAAGAAGCCGTCAAAATCTCAATAGCTTTGTCCACTCAACAACGTTTGATGCGTTTCAAGAATTTAAAGTCTCATTTCATTCGTTCTAATACGGGTAGTGGTTTTCAGCGTGATTTAACCCATTGGCGTAACAAAAACAAAGTATTACCAACAAACGTTTTGCATCTGAGTCCTGAAAATCGTAATCAAAATCATCCTGCCGTTTTTCCAGTTGCATTACCGCAATTTTTTATTCAATTACTCTCAAAACCTAATGATTTAGTTGTTGATCCATTTGCTGGCAGTGGCACCACCGGTTTAGCAGCACTTTCTTTAGATCGACGCTGTTTGCTAATTGATAACCAGCTTACTTATTGCAAAGTAGCTGCTCAGAGGTTAAACACATTAATTTCTAAAAGCTAATATGGATTTATACATAAATTAAAATAATTTTTTTATTTCAAAAAATAACAAAAAAACTATTGCAGGAACTAGGTTGGGACCGCTAATATTTAGATTGCCTGTTATTAAAAAATCTGGTGCAGGAATAACTCCTGCACCAAACCGCACTGCACAAGGTACACAAATACCTTGCCGTGCTAACCACACCAATTCTAGGAGAATTGATCATGGCTAAATTCATAGTAAATCATTTGGTATTCATTCGGCAATCCTTGGATAAACTTACTTACTGCGCTGATAATTTATGTCAGCGCAGCGGAAGAAAAAATGATCAAATAACGCAGAAATTCTCAAATAAATGTCTTGATCAGGGAGTGGTTTATGCCTAATCTCTCTCCTTCAGATAAAATAAATAACGAATTTAGATCAAACATTAACGGCTTAAATAAGTTGCTACCTCAACAAATAGAAAATTATCTTGAACAACAAGCGCTTATTTTAGAATATATTAAAAAAGTAGAAGCGCAAGCCATTATCGCTTTGAGTGATGACTTTCTTGATTATAATTCTCGTATTATCCATTATTATCTTTGTGCTTTAAGTGATAGTTTAGAAATTACGCTTCGTATGTTTGAAGGATTACAAGATGATTTTATGGAAATAAAAAACTGTATTCTATAAATTATTTAAATAACATTTAATTTTTGAATTAAATAATTAAATTTAAAACTAATTTTCTAGACTTAAAAATATAATTTCAGATATAATATTGTCTGTTTGGATATAAAAGATAATAATAAGGAAACAAAATGTCTTTACTTGAAATTGACACGTCGATTGAAACTGAAGCAAGCCAGCCTTCCAGTGAAGGTGATACCGGTTGCTGTTTTAGATGCTTATTTTCCGCGACTATTAACGTTCTTTTATCCCCATTTATATGAAAAAATTGATTGGAAAAAGGGATATCAATTTTTGGATAAGGAACTACAAGCAATTACCCGTGAAGCAGCTGTTGGCAAACGTTGTGTCGACAAATTAGTTCGCGTTAATTCGTGTGATGGCCAACAAACCGTTGTACTACTCCATTTGGAAATTCAAGGACAACACCAATCCATTTTGCGCAACGACTTTTTGATTATTACTGCTTGCTTCATTTGCGTTACAAATTACCGATTATTGTATTAGCGATTCTCACAGACGGCAGTCCAAGTTGGCGGCCTGAGCGCTATCAATCTGTCGTTTGGGGACATCCCGTTATCAACTTCTGCTTTTATACACATAAGTTACTTGATTATCAAAACCGAGAACGGAGTTTGGAAAACAGTGATAACCCTTTTGCCTGGGTCGTTTTAGCCCAGCTAGCTGCAATACAGACTAAGCAGGATCCTAAAGCTCGTTTTCAGAAGAAGCTTAGTCTAGTTCGTCGACTCTATGAGCACGATTTTAGTCGTGACATGGTAATTGACTTACTCATATTTATAGACTGGGTAATAACACTGCCTAAGCCTTTAGAGATACGTTATAATCAAGAAATTCAGCAATTTGAAGAGGAACATGGTATGACTTATATTACAAGTTTTGAAAGGATCGGGAGACAACAAGGCTTACAAGAAGGGATCCAACAGGGAGAGTACACAATACTACATCATTTATTGCAACGCAAATTTCGTCAGGTACCGCCACGTTATTTAGCTATGCTACTTAAAGCAGATTCCGAGACTTTACTCGGATGGAGTGAAAAGATTTTAGAAGCCAAAAGCATAACTGAGGTTTTTGAAGAGTAACTATCTAATAATCCTGTAAGGATTACAAGATGGTTTTACAGAAATCAAAAAATGTATTCTATAAATTATTTAAATAATATTTAATTTTCTAATAAAAATTAAGTTTATAAATTTCCTAGACTTAGTAATAAATATTATCTAACTGGACTTTCAAGATAATAACAAGGAAACGACATGTCTTTAGTTGAAACCGAAGAAACTAAAACTAATATTAAAGCCGAAATAAGCTCACCCCACAGTGAAAGTGATGCTGCCTGGAAGAGTATTTTAGATTCTTACTTCCAACATACCATGGCATTCTTGTATCCACATTTACATGAAAAAATTGATTGGTCTTTTGGTTACCATGCCTTAGAGAATGAGTTGCAAGCAATTACCCCAAAAGCTGCCGTTGGTAAGCAACTAGTTGATAAATTAATGCAAGTTCATTCTTGTACGGGCCAGAGTTTAGTTCATCTGGAAATTCAAGAATCTCGTCAAACCGATTTCCCTGAACGAGTCTATGACTACTACAGTCGACTTCGTTTACATTACAAACAACCGGTTATCGTATTAGTAATTTTGACTGATGATAATTCAAAATGGAGACCAGAACATTATCAAAGCACCATGTGGGATCAACTCATCGTTGATTTTCGCTTTTATCCAGTAAAGCTGCTCGATTATCGTAACAAAAAACAGGTGTTGCTAGAGAGCAAGAATCCCGTTGCCTGGATGATATTAGTGCAACTAGCAGCAACAGAAACCCGTCAGAACCCTGATAAACGCTTCCATCAAAAATATAGATTGATGTGTCTTCTCTATGATCGAAGTTATCCGCGTAAGGTGATTAATTGAGTTGTATATCTTTAGTGATCGAATTCTTCCTTTGCCGGAAGACTTGGAAATTAGTTACAATGAACAAATCAAGCAATTTGAAGAGGAGTACAATATGCGCTATGTGACCAGTATTGAACGTCAAGGCATCAAACAAGGAATGCAACAAGGTTTGCAGCAAGGAATGCAGAAGGGGGAGTGTATTATGCTGCAACGTCAATTACAACGTAAATTTAAGCAGATACCTCAACACTATCTGGATAAGCTACAACAAGCTGATTCTGAAGCTTTACTCCGATGGAGTGAAGCCATTTTAGAAGCTAGAAGCTTAACTGATGTCTTTGAAGAGTAATGCTCACGTTAGCTTATTCGGTATCAAAATAAATCTCAGCTATTTCTACAAACCGTGTCGAATTAGCGCTACGTTTTAACTGTATAATGATTGGAATAACCGATTGAATATAAGAACGTAATTTCTCTTCAGTAGAAGTTGAGCCAGCCTGTTGCATCATAAATACGAGTTGGTCAAAACAACCTTCGGGTGTATCGGCATGCACTGTACTGATGCTTCCTGGATGGCCACTGTTGGCAGCACGAAGAAATGACCATGCTTCCGCACCACGCAATTCAGACAATAAGATTCGATCGGGTCTTAAGCGTAAACAGGCCTTGAATAATTTTGCTGCAGTAATATTTTTATCGTCCTCATTAAAAAGTAAATGAACTTTATTTTTTTGAGCTACCTTAACCTCTCGTGTATCTTCCACGGTAATTAAACGTTCTGTATCTGGAATAAGTTTTAAACAGGCATTCAGAAACGTCGTCTTTCCTGTACCTGTCCCGCCACTAATGATCATATTCTTTTTAGTACTTATTGCTAGCTTCAGAAATTCAGCGGTATTCCGTTTTGCATGCAATTGTTTTAATAATGTTTCGGTTTCTTTAGCAGGATTTTTGCTTACAGTAGCATATTCATCAAAAACCCCTGTTTCTTCATAATCCTGTAAGCTCATTTCACGGCGTGAGTGACAACGAATAGAATAAATCACCTTATTTTTTTCACAAGCCGGTGACATAATACATTGTATGCGTTCTCCTGTTGGTAAATAACCAGAAAGTAAAGGATTCGGAAAAACTTTATGATTAAACTCTGCAATCAGACTAGCTAGTGCCTCAAGAAAATTAAATTCTAACGCCGTTATTTCATGACAAGTGAAACAGCCATTCTTCTCCACAAATACCCAGCCAGGCTGATTAATGCAAATCTCCGTCACCCCTGCTGTTTGTAAAAAAGGTTTTAAGGGTTCTAGATATTTTTCTAACGCTTTTATGGACATTTTTCCTGCATAATTTTAGAAGACATTGATTTTAGCTTTTGCTTCTTGATGAACCGATCGAAAATCTAAGTCATGCGCTACAAATACTTGTATGGGTGACCCTTGATTTACCCATAAGGTCGGAGAAATCATCGATTGTTGTTGTAATGTTTGTTGCGCAGTTTGATTTAAACTACTCGTTATAGCCTGTCGATAGTCTTGCGCTGCATTATAGGATGAATTATTAGCAACGCCGATATTCGATGTACCTGCACCCAAAATTGAAAGTAATGTCGCTGTTCCAAATCGTTGCCAAAAATGTCTATCAATAACATCTGCTGCCATTCCTGCCATCCCCAATGAATCAACACCTGGCGATTCTAAATGTAGACTTAAACCATCAGCTGTTATCAAGCGCGTCCATACGATAAAAATTCGAGATTGCCCTTGTAACAACCCACTTTTGTATTGACCGATTAATCGTGTACCAGGTGGTATTAATACTTGTGACCCATCTTCAGCATAAACTGGCTGATCAATGACCGCTCGTAACGAACCAGGCAAATCAGAATTTATCGCCGTTTCTAAGATGGCGTGAATGAGTTGGCCTTCTCCCATAAATTGACTTAATGGCCCTAACATCGTTGCATGAATAGTTTTTTCTGAAACCATACTCGTTTCACGTAAAAACTGACTATTAGGATCAGATGATGTCATTTTCTCTGAGGATTTTTCAGATTTGGAAACACTTGATTTACTATCGTTTTGACTAAACAACATTAATGATGCCGATAGTCGCTGTTGCAATTCTTGCTGCTTAGCTTGTAATAAAGCCAGTTGTTGTTCTGATAATTTAGTTTCTGGTTGTCCTTTCGACATAGAAGATTTTGAAGATACCTTTTCATTGCTCGGTAATGTATAAGACTCTTCTACCGCAAATTTAGGTTTATTTTTTACGGCTTTAAAGTTAAAAATAAAATGTATCCCTAATAAAAGTATTAAACTTATCAATAAAATAAGCAATACAGGGTTTTTACGCCTTTTTTCAGAAATCTCTGGCAAACCTTCATCAGGAGTAGTTGTTGTTTGAGAGGTTTTTTTTACCATATCCCTTTACCTTGATTTTTATTGAATTGTTATCTATCGCCAATGACAGCTTCGTTATATACGCTCGTCACATAACGTCCGCTACGTAAAGTAAATTGAGGTGCTGTCGTATTAACGACGATATAGTTTCCTTTTATGTGATAATTAACTAAGGTTTCTTGACGATTTTTATCCACAATAAAAATAGCAGGTAAGGTATTGTTGAAACGAAAATAAGTAAACTGACCATGACAATCAAAGGCTTCTCGTGGAGCTAAGCGTTTGTCACCGGTAAAACTGTATTTCCAGTTAATTTTTGTCGGATCACAAACACCAATGGCATTAGTTTGTCCCGTTCTGTCGTAACCTCCACTAGGATAAATAAACTGTAATTTATAAGTCGGTGAAGTTTTCGTATCATTTGAATCTAATTGAAAATTATAGCTATTAACATTAGTCAGTACCGTCATATTCGTTTTTGATGCCGCTACAGGTTTGATAAATAGATTATTTTTAACGGGTACTGCTTGCCAAGCCAAGCTATCACCAATTGATATATCTTGTACTTCTTCGTTTACAGCAAACACTACCTGAGTCTGATAACCATAATGTCCGTGGATAATAACGACATTATTCGGATCGTAATTGACGATTTTAATATGTCGATCCGCTGCAACCTGCCGCGGTAGCAGGGCTGCCTGTACCAGACTATGTCCCATAGTAAAAATAAGCGTAAAAAATAAAAGAAAAGTAATTCGTTCATTCATATCGCGGGTCCCTCATTTAAAGTAACGGGTGTTGCTTGGTAATAGATCACAGTAAATCCCAAAGGATTTCGATCTAATTGAGTCTGTGTTGTTTTAAGCAATTGATAGTGCCATTTCACAATCACCTCATAGTTCGCCATTTGCTGGGTATTGGTTGTCTTATCACGCAAGTGTTTTTCAAACCGGATAGCGGCCGTATTATCATTTAAACGAGAAACAGATAAAACACGCACCGTAATTGCTTTATCTTTTCCATATTTACGATACGGGGAAGTTTGTACATTACTATCTACTTCAGCATCATATTGCTTTCGGATCATGGCATCTGATTGAGCCCAAGCTGATTGGTAAGGAATTTCTAAATTATCACTGTCATAGCTTTCTCGGCTGATGACATAGTGTATTAGAAAATAACGTGTCAATTGCCAATTAGCGGTTAATTGCGTCGGCTCCAACTCCCCGAGTTTTGTTATTTCACCTATGGCATTATTAAATGCATATAAATACGGAATTTTTTGTTTGAGCGGGATCAAGCAAACCAGCGTAATTAAAGTCAACAGCAAACAAAGCAAGAGTCCAATATTTCCAATTAATGAATAGCGCAACCAAACCGCTTGGCTATGATAAATGTCATAACGCCAATCCGCCGCTGCTTGATAAAATGCTTCTCTTTTGTTTTTTTTCCACAAAACGTAGCTTGCTCATCACAAGGCGCTTGTAGGGCTTTACTTGCACAGCTCGTCAAAGCGAATGCCAAAATGAAGATTAATAGACTTGTGTATTTTTTAGGTGCATTTCCCATTGGTAGTTTCTCCTTTTTTATTTTCATTAATTATTTGCATTAATAAAGCGCGCATTCTGTATGGCATCATTCACTTCTGCTTGCGAATCTATCGCATGTTGTTGATTGATTAATGCTAGTTGGCGCAACATTTCCAACTGAATTAAATTATTCTCTAGCGTAAGACGACTTTCTAAATCAACGGATTGTTTTAAAGTCGTCGTAGCTCCAATCTGTTGACGTAATTGATTGGTATAGTTAATTTGCTCTTGAATTTTATCGTAACCTAACTGACTCGCCGCTCGTGCCGCTAAAGCAGTCTTTGCCTTTAAGGCATAGTATTTTTGATCCACTTTATTGGGATTTGTATTGTTATAAAGCTCAGTTGCTACAGGAAATTCTGCGGCTAATGAGCGAAGCACTTGGCCTAATTGACTCATATTTCCACCGTTTCCTGCCATACTTAAAACAGAATCCCAGCGATCAGTATTTTCACCCCAAGATTGATAATCGGTAAATTGCCAATGCGCCCATTCTGACTTTCCCGACACCGCATCTTGTATCTGATGCGTTAATCCTTCTATCGTATTTTGAATATTCGAAATTTGTAATTGATAACCTTGGATTTGAGCGGCAATATTAACTAAATCACTAATGGGATCGGCATAACTCGGAAAAGATAAAATCATTAATAAACTAAAAATAACTGATTTATATATGCAGTGATTTTTAATTAGCGTTAGCATAGACTTTTTCCTTTCTTCGTTGCTGAAAAATAGGCAACCAAATCTTTGGATCATCGCCTACCTCAGCGCGAAGTGCATCTAATAAACTTACCGTTTCTTGTCGTCCGGAAATGATGGCAATTTCATCTTCTAATCCCTTTAAATTTGCTCTCAGCACAACGGATTCCTTACCTCGACCGTAGTTCAATAAAAAATAATGACTGTCATCGGGTAAGGTTTTAATTAATTCAAATTCGCGTTCTGTTAAACCAAAGCCTTCAATATAGGTTTTTCGATCCGCCATAGGATTAGGAAAAAAGATTTTACACGCCGCTGCTTCGTTAATGGGGGCATTAATAACTGAAAGAAATGTATCCTGTGCAGCTTGAGTAGCTAGCCCAAAAAAGTTATTTTTCTTACGGGGAGTTCGAGATAAATCATTAATAATATTTTTAAAGTAATCATCTTGTAATGCTAACCAACCTTCATCGAGAAAGATCATCCCACGCTGACCTTCCAACTGTTGACTAAATCGATGCAACAAATACATTAAGGTCGGTGTTTTACAGAATTCATCCTTCAAAATATTACTTAAATCGAGTCCAATCACATCCGTGTCATACTGTTGCTGTTCAAAACAATCGCTGACATTATCAAACAACCAAGCATGCTCACGTTGACCATGCCAGCATTCAAATCGTGCACGTAAGGAACCCGGGTTATTTTTACCAAAAAATGGCGCGATATGACAAAACTGTCTTTCAGTTGGATTTAAACGATACATCCCTGAGATAGCATCTTCAATGATTTTTATTTCTTGCTCATCAAGCGGTTTATTGTGAGATTTTAGAAGCTGTTTAAAAAGACAGAGTAAAAAGGTTCGGTTTTCAGCTGTATCTTTTAATTGACAAGGATTAAAACCCGTCGCCTTTCCTGGTTTTAAGACTTCATATACACCTCTTAACGCTCTAACTAAAATTTCTAACCCGCGATCCTTATCAAAAATGACCCTTTTCCCGCCAAATTTCATACTTTGTGCAATAAGAAATCCAACGAGCACGGTTTTTCCACTACCCGTTGCGCCTACAATAATAAAATTCCCAACATCTTTCGCATGAAAATTAAAATAGTAAGGACTACCTGACAGAGTTTCTAATACAGTAACAGCATCACCCCAAAAATTAGCTTGCATTTGACCTAATGGATCATTATGCAAACTCGCAAAGGCTGCCATATTTTTAGTAGAAATATCTACTGCTCGAACAATATAGGCACAATTACCAGGTAATTGTGCCCAAAAAGCACATTCAGAACCAACATCTTCGCGAATACACACTATATCTCGATCAGAAAATAAAGCGATTATTTCACCCACGTGTTGATTCAATTGTTCCTGATTGTCGGCATAACACATTAAACTTAAATGATGCTGACCA
>CASFML010000184.1 GCA_949295795.1 uncultured Gammaproteobacteria bacterium
GTATTTTAACTAGCGCCATATGTTTTCCAAAACGCTATTCATTAATCTTATTCTTATTTCACTAATTTTATTGGGTACATGGTATACATGGTTACAGCTGACCAGACCTATTAACTCTAATATTATTGGAAATCAACCTGATACCTATGCCACTAAAGTCATAATCAATCATATAGACAAATCTGGAAATCTATACGATCAGCTAAAAACTCCTCTATCAGTTCATTATCCCTTAGATGATAGTATTTCACTCACTACACCTATTTTTACTTTATTTTTAAAAAATAAAGAATCATGGCAACTTTCATCTCATTATGGCAAACTGAAAGAGGGTAAAGATCTTTTACAGCTTTGGGATAATGTCAAACTCGAACAAAAACAAGGATCAGCGAATAAAACGGTCTCAACACTAACGACATCCACTTTAAATATTCATCTTAAAGAAAAAATTGCTGAAACATCCGCCCCTGTCGTAATAACACAAGTAAATCAAGAGATACATGCTGTAGGACTCCATGCTAATTTTAATACCAAAACAATTCAACTTTTATCTCAAGTAAAGGGGCAACTCAAACCTGCAAAAAAGTAAATGAGGTTTAAGATGTGGATTCAAAATCACTTGAAAAAAAAACCTTTCAAAATAAATAAAGGCTATTTAATATCCTTAAGCATAATAATTAGTATCCTTTCGATCACTGCATCTGCTGAGCCAAAAAATCTGGCACAAACCATCTACTTTGAATCTGATACCTTGTCTTATAACAGTGAAACAAAATTAGGCATCTATCAGGGTCATATTAAGTTGATTCAAGGAAAGGGTGTACTCACAGCAGACTACGCCACTAGCTATTCTGACCAAAAGGGTCAAATCACAAAAGTAGTCGCTATTGGTAATCCAGCGCGTTATCGAGCACTAATATTCCCTAATCAACCTAAGTTAATTGCTACTGGAAATACGATCTATTATTATCCACAGAAAGATTGGTTAGTAGCTGTGGGCAATGCTGAAATTATACAAGGACAAAATCATGTCAAGGGCCCCCAAATTAACTATGATTTTAAAAAGAAGACTGTGGGTTCCCCTATCTCAAAAATAGGGCATACTCAAATACTAATCGCCCCATTGCAAACCGTTCACTCATGAGTAAATTACATGCTATCAACTTGGCCAAACGCTATCATTCTCGCGTTGTTGTTAAAAATGTTTCTTTAGAACTAGTAACTGGCGAAGTCGTCGGTTTACTAGGTCCTAATGGTGCTGGAAAAACTACAAGTTTCTATTTGATAGTAGGCTTAGTTGCAAGTACGCAAGGTAAAATTTTATTAGATAATCATAATATTACTTATTTACCGATGCATGCTCGCGCCAAAGCAGGTATCGGTTATTTACCTCAGGAGCCTTCAATATTCCGTAAATTATCTGTTGCAGATAATATTCTTGCTATACTTCAATTACGTAAAGACCTTTCAAAAGAACAACGTAAGCAACATCTCGAAAATCTTCTGCATGAATTCCACATTACGCATATTCGCGATACATTGGGAATTAGTTTATCTGGAGGGGAACGTCGACGAGTAGAAATTGCTCGTGCTTTGGCCATGGAACCAAAGTTCATGTTATTAGATGAGCCTTTTGCTGGAATTGATCCTATTTCTGTTGTTGATATTAAGCGCATGATTATTCATCTAAGTCGGCGCGGTATTGGGGTTTTAATCACCGATCATAATGTTCGAGAAACGCTTACGATTTGTAAACGAGCATATATCGTGAGTGAGGGGGAAACTATTTATGTTGGCACTCCCAAAGAAGTGCTGAATAATCAACGTGTCAGAGAAGTCTATTTAGGCCATGAATTCGATTTATAAGTCATACTAGGCAAATAAATTGTTTAAATTTTGCTCATATTGTCTTATGAAACCAATATAAACGCTATTTTGTCCTGAAAAAAAACTAATAAATTTAAAAAATGGATTAATAAAGTAGGCGGCGCTCCACTTTACTGTTCAACCTAAGGTATAATCATAGTATGTTATTTTAAAATAATACCAAAGACTACACATTATAAATATAGAGGGTCTAATGCAAATTACTATTACAGATGATGGTATTAAAGTTACGGACGCTTTAAAACAATACATACTAGAAAAATTTAAACGACTGGAACGTATCACACATAAAACTACTGCCATACATATCACCTTAAGCATCGAAAACCTAGATCAAGTTGCTAAAGCCCTAGTACACACACATGGTACTGAATTTTATGCAAGCGCTGAAAATGAAAGCCTATATCCTGCAATAGACGATTTAATTGACAAAATAGAGCTTCAAATTAATAAACATAAGCAAAAAATAAAAGAAAAAAGGCATGATAGATCTGAAAAATATGGTCCAGAAGAAACTAAAGAGCTGTAAATAAACTTATAGGGGTCCATGTGCAACTCAATCCTTTAACCGCAATTTCTCCTATTGATGGTCGATATTCAGATAAAACCACTGATTTGCGTCCCCTATGTAGCGAATATGGTTTATTTTATTTTAGAGTCTTAATTGAGATACGTTGGTTGCAAGCCCTCGCTGAACATTCTGCCATCAAGGAAATTCCTGCATTTTCTCCAGCGACTCAGCAACAATTGAATCAAATTATTGAAAATTTTAATTTTGATGATGCTGAAAGAATTAAAACACTAGAAAAAACAACACGACATGACATCAAAGCCGTTGAGTATTTTTTAAAAGAAAAACTAGCTAAAAATCCACAATTAGAACCAATTCGTGAATTTATACATTTTGGCTGCACATCAGACGATATTAATAATTTAGCCTATGCTTTAATGCTTAAAGAGGTACGAGCTCAACATTTACTTCCTGCTATTAATCAACTTATTAATTATTTAAAAAAATATTCGCATCAATACGCAACACACGCAATGCTAAGCCGTACGCACGGACAAGCAGCTGTAGCTACCACCATGGGAAAAGAATTTGCGAATTTTACTCAACGCTTAATAGTACAGGAAGAAATATTTACTTCAGTGAAAATAGTCGGTAAATTTAATGGTGCTATTGGTAATTACAATGCCCATCGAATTGCTTATCCTGACATTAATTGGCCTGAGTTTTGTAAAAAATTTGTTACTAGTCTAAATTTAGAATGGAATGCTTATACCACTCAGATTGAACCTCATGACTATATTGCAGAATATTGCGATAGTTTAAAACGAATTAACAATATATTAATTAACCTAGCCGCTGATTGTTGGGGTTATATTTCTTTGGGGTATTTCAAACAAAAAATTAAAATGGGAGAAATTGGCTCTTCTACTATGCCCCATAAGATTAATCCTATAGATTTCGAAAATGCGGAAGGAAATTTTAGTTTAGCTAATAGCTTCTACCAACATTTCTCAAGTACATTACCCATCTCAAGATGGCAACGAGATTTACGCGATTCTACACTATTGCGTAATCTTGGTACAGCATTTGCATTTAATTTAGTGGCTTATAAAAGTTTATATTGTGGTTTAGAAAAAATTTCTATTGATGACACAAAATTACTTGAAGATCTTAATCAACATTGGGAAATTCTGGCTGAAGCCATACAGACCTTATTAAGGCGTTATGCGACTGAAATGCCGTACGAACAATTGAAAACTTTAACCCAAGGCAAAAAACTTAATCAAGAAACCTTACATCAATTTATTAACGATCTAAAAATATCTGATGATATTAAACAAAAATTACTCGAATTATCACCTTCAAATTATTTAGGCTATGCAACTGAACTAGCACAGCAACTCAAGTGACTTGAGTTGCTGTGCTATTTGATTAAAATAGGAAATTATAATTCTTTTGTTAATTTAATCTAAAATTTAAATCTCACTTAGTTCAAATATTTTTATTAATTAAATAATATTCTAGGAACAATTGAGTAGGACTCATTATGAAAATGGACTTAACAAACAAATTATTTAATTTTTTTTTTAAATGGTTAAATAAAGAAGTAGAATCGTTGCAAACTATTCCTTTAAGTGATTTCAATAAACTTCGTTATGAACTACGTCCTTGTGATGTTTTATTAATAGAAGGTCGCAATCGTATCAGTCAAATGATTAAAGTTATTACTCGTAGTTCCTGGTCACATGCGGCTTTGTATATTGGTCGTTTATATGACATTGAGGACAAGAATATGCAAAAAAGAATAACTGAATTTTACTCAGGTGATCCTAGTGAGCAATTAGTATTTGAAAGTTTATTAGGAAAGGGATCCTTAATTTCCCCATTAAAAAAATATGAAAAAGAGCATGTTCGCATCTGTCGCCCAAGAAATATTCCATATCAAGAAGGTCAAAATATTATTTACTATGCTATAAAAAAATTAGGCATCGAATATGATTTTAGATTAATTTTTGACTTAGGGCGTTTTTTAATGCCTTGGCCGTTTTTACCTCGTAAATGGCATTCGACACTATTTAACTACAAACCAGGAATGAGAACTAAAGAGAGCTGCTCCTCCTTACTTGCTGAGGCTTTTCAATCAGTGAATTTTCCAATACTCCCCATAGTAAAAAACGATGGGAAAAGCACTAAACTTTATAAAAGTAACCCCAGACTCTATTCACCGCGTGATTTTGATTACTCTCCCTATTTTGATATCATCAAATATCCTATGAACTTTACTCTTACTGATGATCGAAAATTAAATGAAAAATTAATTTAATGATAATTATTTCTTTTTAGTTTTAGTTTTCTTCGAAGTTAACTTCATTTTTCCATCGATATAATCCACAAAAACTTTATCTCCAGGTAAGAATTTTTCTTCAAGCATATCTTTGGCAATAGGATTTTCCAATTCTTGCTGTATGGTACGTTTCAAAGGTCGAGCTCCATAAATAGGGTCATATCCCATTTTAGCAATATGATCAATAGCAGCTTCACTTACCTCTAATTGTAAATCTCGCTCCTTGAGACGTTGCCGTAATTGTTGCAATTGAATTTCTGTAATAGCGTGGATCTGCTTTTGATTTAAGGCGTGAAATACCACAACTTCATCAATTCGGTTAATAAACTCTGGACGAAAATGTTGCGAAATAATATCCATTAACGTAGTTTTTAATGCGATATAATCCTTTTTAGATGTCAATTCTTGAATAATTTGCGAGCCTAAATTAGAGGTCATCACTATAACCGTATTACGAAAATCTACTGTACGCCCATGTCCATCAGTTAAACGTCCATCATCTAATACTTGCAATAAAATATTAAACACATCTGCATGTGCTTTTTCTATTTCATCGAGAAGAACAACTGAATAAGGTTTCCGCCGAACCGCTTCGGTAAGATAGCCACCTTCTTCATAACCTACATATCCTGGAGGTGCTCCAACTAAACGGGCAACAGAATGTTTTTCCATAAATTCTGACATATCCAAGCGCACCATTGCATCGTCAGAATCGAATAAAAATCCTGCTAAGGCTTTGCAAACTTCGGTTTTACCAACACCTGTGGGTCCTGAAAAAATAAACGATCCTATTGGACGTTTAGGATCTGACAAACCTGCACGAGACCGTCGAATAGCATTCGCCACAACTGAAATCGCTTCATCTTGTCCAATGACACGACGATGTAATGCATCTTCCATATGTAATAATTTTTCTCGTTCACCTTCCAACATCTTAGCAACGGGAATGCCTGTCCATTGTGAAACAATTTCTGCAATTTCTTTTTCACTCACTTTATTACGTACTAAATGAGTCTCTTTTTTTTCCGCCTTCTGAGCAGCCAATAATCTTTTCTCTAATGCAGGAATATGACCATATTGTAATTCGGACATCCGATTTAGATCACCCGATCGGCGTGCTTTTTCTAACTCAAATTGAGCCTTTTCAAGCTCACTTTTAATTTTTTGTTCTCCTTGCAAGGTAGCCTTTTCAGCTTTCCAAACCTCATTAAGATCAGCATATTTTTTGGATAGCTCGGAAATTTCCTTTTCTAAATTTTCCAATCTCATCTTAGAAGATTCATCCGTTTCTTTTTTTAAGGCTTCTCGTTCAATCTTTAATTGGATTAATCGTCTATCTAAGCGATCCAATTTTTCAGGTTTAGAATCAATTTCAATTCTAATTCGACTGGCAGCTTCATCAATAAGATCTATTGCTTTATCAGGTAAATTTCTATCAGAAATATAACGATGAGACAAAGTCGCTGCTGCAACAATTGCAGAATCCATAATTTCAACACCATGATGAATCTCATAACGTTGCTTTAAACCGCGTAAAATGGCTATAGTATCTTCAACATTAGGTTCGTCTACTAGAATTTTTTGAAAGCGCCGTTCTAATGCAGCATCTTTTTCAATGTAATTACGATATTCATTTAAAGTAGTGGCTCCAATACAATGTAACTGACCTCTAGCTAAAGCAGGTTTTAACATATTTCCAGCATCCATCGCACCTTCTGCTTTCCCAGCACCGACCATGGTATGCAATTCATCTATAAATAAAATAATTTGACCTTCTTGTTTAGACAGTTCATTTAAAACCGCTTTTAGGCGTTCTTCAAACTCTCCCCGATATTTAGCCCCAGCTATCAACGAACCCATATCTAAAGCCAGTAAGCGCTTGTTTCTTAA
>CASFML010000185.1 GCA_949295795.1 uncultured Gammaproteobacteria bacterium
ACATAGTCGCGGAACGCCTAACTCACGTATCTTGGCTCGCGTCTTAGTTGCCCTGCGTATTCGTTTTAACTTCTTGTCTAACATGCCTACCTCTAATCACTATTTTTTCTTAGTTTCTTTCAATTTGATGCGCTCGTTAGCATAACGAACCCCTTTACCTTTATAAGATTCAGGCGGCCGATACTGACGTATTTCTGCAGCAACCTGTCCCACTAATTGTTTATCAAAACCTTGTATAACTATTTCAGTCGGAGTTGGCGTAGTAATAGTAATGCCTTCAGGGATTTCATAATCCCTAGGATGTGAAAAACCTAAGGTTAGATTAATTTTTTTAGCTTGCACTTGCACATTGGCACGATAACCCACTCCTACTAACTGCAATACTTTCTTAAACCCCGTTACCACGCCCTCAACAGCATTAGCAATATTGGCACGTGTAGTCCCAGCTAATGCGTCAGCTATTATACTGTCATCTTTAGGACTGACTTGTAAGGTTTTATCCTTAATTTCAATATTAACTTGTTTCGGCATTTTTAAATTTAATACCGATTTGCTACCTTTCACAACTAACGTTTGACCATCCAGCGAGACCTGTACATCGCCGAAATTTATTGGATTTTTTGCAACTCTTGACATATCAACCTTTATTTTAACGTTTATTCAACGATAGCAATAACTTCGCCGCCTTGACCTAAAGACCTCGCTGCTCTATCAGTCATCAGTCCTTTAGGAGTAGAAATTATAGCTATTCCTAAGCCTGCTACGACTTTCGGCAGCTCTGTTGCCGAACGATAAATACGTAAGCCCGGACGACTGACACGTTTCAGAGAAGCAATAACGGGTTTATCTAAATAATATTTCAAAAAAATGGTCAGTAAAGACCTACACCCCTTTTCTTCACATTGAAAATCAGAGATGTATCCTTCATCTTTTAATAATTTAGCAATAGCTAGCTTAATTTTTGATGAAGGCATCGAAACCGTTAACTTTTCAATGGCTTGGGCATTTTTTATTCGGCAGAGCATATCTGCGATAGGATCTTGCATACTCATATTTTTTACCTTACCAGCTTGATTTAACTAATCCTGGGAGCTCACCTTTCATAGCATAAAGCCGCAGCATGTTTCGAGACAATCCAAAATGCCGATAAACTCCACGTGGTCGCCCTGTTAAACGACAACGATTACGTAATCGCACTGGCGAGGAATCGCGTGGCAATAATTGAATCTTTTGTTGCGCTAACCATTTATCTTCATCAGATGCAGCTATGCTGTAAATAATTTTTTTTAGCTCAGCACGCTTTGCTGCATATTTCTTTACAATAAGTTCGCGCTTCTTCTGGCGCATGATTACACTTTTCTTTGCCATAAATATTAATTCTCTTTAAACGGAAACTCAAATGCTGATAATAAAGCCCGTCCTTCCTTATCAGTTTTTGCAGTTGTGGTAATGGTGATATCCATACCACGTAACGCATCAATAGTATCGTACTTAATTTCAGGAAAAACGATTTGTTCACGAATCCCTAAACTATAATTTCCACGACCATCAAAAGATCGGGGGCTAAATCCACGAAAGTCACGAATTCGTGGTATCGCAACACTAATTAAACGATCTAAAAACTCGTACATGCGGTTTTTTCGTAATGTTACTTTACAACCAATAGGCCAATCTTCGCGAATTTTAAAACCTGCATTAGATTTCTTAGCCTTAGTTATAATCGGCTTTTGCGCAGAAATTAATGTCATATCTGACACAGCTGCATCAATAATCTTTTTATTTGCTGCGGCTTCTCCAACACCCATATTGAGTGTAATTTTTGTAATACGAGGTACTTCCATAACGCTTTTATAAGCAAATTCTTGCTTAAGCTGCGCCATAATCGTATGTAAATAATATTCTTTTAACCTTGCCATCGAATCTCACCTAATTATTAGATATCAACCAGCTCACCGTTAGATTTAAAAATGCGAACCATCTTTCCATCTTCCAGCTTTTTTATTCCAACCTTATCTGCCTTTTTTGATACTGGATTGTACAATGCCAGATTTGTTAAATTAATTGCCGCTTCTTGCGGTACTATTCCCCCAACAACATTCTTTTGTGGGTTAGGCTTCACATGTTTTTTTACTAAATTAATACCTTCAACGCGTGCACGGTTCTTAGTCACGCTAATACTTAACACCTTTCCTTGTTTACCCTTGTCTTTTCCAGTTAAGGCGATGACGGTATCACCCTTTTTAATTTTACGCATGTTATGGTCTACCTTATAATACTTCAGATGCTAACGAAATAATCTTCATAAAGCGTTCGGTACGTAGTTCTCTTGGAACAGGACCAAATACACGCGTGCCTAAGGGTTGTAATTGTGCTGTTAACAAAATTACCGCATTACTGTCAAAACGTATTACACTGTTATCGCCTCTACGAACCCTTTTTTTAGTACGCACGACTACAGCATGCCAAACTTCGCCTTTTTTTACTTTACCGCGCGGGACTGCATCCTTTACACTGACCTTAATGACATCACCCACTCCGGCATAACGACGCTTTGATCCACCCAGTACTTTAATACACATTACAGTGCGCGCACCGCTATTATCGGCTACAGCTAGTTCTGTTTGCATTTGTATCATAAAACTTCCCCTATCCCGCCGTTACTTCAGGAACGGGTTGTTGATTAATTGATTTATCTACCACCTGAACCAACGACCAGGCCTTATGTTTAGAAATCGGGCGCCCTTCCCGAATAATAACAATGTCACCTTCTTGACATTGATTGTTTGGATCATGCACAAGTATTTTACTACTACGCTTTAAATACTTTCCATATTTAGGATGTTTCACTCTGCGCTCAATAGAAACGTTAATAGTTTTATCCATCTTATTACTGATAACGCGACCCATGAGGGTCCGGTTGACTTTATTAGCTTGGCTCATACTTTTTTCTGGCCCATGATAGTTAATATTGTTGCTAACGATCGTCTAACTGCCTTTAATCGATGTGTCGCAGTCAATTGATGCGTTGCATGTTGTGCTTTTAATTTAAATCTTTCCTGCCCCAGCTTAAAACTTTCTTCCCTAAGTAAGTCTATCGATAAATCTCTTAGTTCACTCTTTTGTTTTTTATTCATTAAAGCACCGTCCGCGTAACGAAATTAGTAGTCATTGGCAATTTTGCCGCAGCTAATTTTAAAGCTACTCTAGCCATATCAGCAGAAATACCTTCCATTTCAAATAAAACACGGCCAGGTTGAATAACAGCCACCCAATATTCAACACTACCCTTACCTTTACCTTGACGCACTTCTAAAGGTTTTTTAGTGATCGGCTTATCAGGAAATATCCTAATCCAAACCTTTCCACCTCGCTTTATATGTCGTGTCAAAGCACGGCGGGCGGCTTCAATTTGTCTTGAAGTAATAAAGCCCGCAGCTGTTGCTTTTAAGCCATACTGTCCAAAACTAACCTCCGTACCTCGTGTAGCAACACCGCGGTTACGCCCTTTAAATTGCTTACGATATTTTGTTCGTTTGGGTTGCAACATAATCTTTTCCCAACTTTATCTATTCTTCAATGTTATTTTAACGCGTAGCTTCATCAACAATTTCTTTAGTCACAGCATGTTTAGGTGTCGTAGCAGGTTGGCGTCTGCGACTATAATGCTTTTGATTTCTTTCATCAAGAAATTGTGCTTTAGCTTCGGTAGTTTCTATATTCGAAATCTTTGAACGATCAAAAATTTCACCCTTATAAATCCAAACTTTTACACCAATTATTCCATAGGTTGTTTGCGCTTCCGCTAAATTGTAATCAATATCAGCACGAAAGGTATGTAATGGCACACTTCCTTCTTGATAACGTTCAGTACGTGCAATTTCAGCACCACCTAAACGTCCTGAAACATTAATCTTAATTCCTAATGCGCCTAAACGTAATGCCGTCTGTACAGCTCGCTTCATAGCGCGACGAAACATAACTCGTCGTTCTAATTGTTGTGCAATATTTTCAGCGACTAATTTAGCATCCAATTCTGGTTTTTTTACTTCAACGACAGAAATTTGTACAGGTACCTGCATTAATTTTTCTAGTTGCTCTCTCAAACGATCGATATATTCGCCTTTTTTACCAATCACAATACCGGGTTTTGCAACAGATATCGTTATTTTTGCTTTTCTTGCTGCACGCTCAATTTGTATAGCAGAAACTCCAGCTTGTAAAAGCGTTTTTTCTATTAGTTTGCGTGCACATAAATCGCTATAAAGATTATCAGCGTATTCACGTGATTTTTTTGCATACCATCTCGCTGTCGATGTCCGGGTAATACCTAAACGAATTCCAACAGGATTAACCTTATGGCCCATAATTAGTTTTTCTCCCCATTGTCATCTGACACCTTTACTGTAATGTGACAGGTTGGTTTTAATATGCGATTGCTTCGGCCTTTAGCTCTAGCATGCATACGCTTTAAAGTGGGTCCCTGGTCTACTAAAACGGTCGATACTTTTAGTGTATCTATATCCAACCCAGCATTATGTTCTGCATTCGCGATAGCCGATCCTAAAACCTTTCTCAAAACTTTAGCATTCTTTTTGATCGACATGTCCAAATCTTTCATTGCCTTTTCAACAGTCAGCCCGCGTATAAGGTTCGCAACTAACCGGGTTTTTTGCGGAGACAACCGTGCATATCTTAAATGTGCTGCAACTTCCACGTTCTATACCTCTTTAACTATTTTTTTTCATCTGCGCCTTTGGCTTTCTTATCAGCCGCTCTATGGCTACGGAAAGTTCGAGTAATAGAAAACTCTCCTAATTTGTGACCTACCATATTTTCGGTAATATAAATAGGTACAAAATCGCGACCATTATGAACCGCTATAGTCAACCCTATCATTTCAGGCAAAATCATTGAACTGCGTGACCAAGTTTTAATAGGTCGCTTAACAGTAGCCGCTTGGGCTGATTGTACCTTTTTCGTTAAATGTCCCTGAATATACGGACCCTTTTTTACTGAGCGTGGCACTAGTATCCCCTCATCAAATTTAAATTATTTCTTTTTGCGTCGCTGCACGATCATTTTTAGATCGCGTTTATTACGGCGGGTTTTATACCCTTTGGTCGGTAGTCCTGTAGGACTCACTGGATGGCGCCCTCCAGACGTCTTACCTTCACCACCACCATGCGGATGATCAACTGGGTTCATCGCCACACCTCTAACAGTTGGGCGAATCCCGCGCCAACGTGAAGCGCCTGCCTTTCCTAACGATCGAAGATTATTATCATTATTACTGACAACGCCTACGCTAGCCTTACATTCAACAGGAACCTTTCGGAGCTCGCCCGATCGCAGCCGTATAGTAGCATAATCTCCCTCACGTGCAATGAGCTGGACATACGAACCCGCACTGCGTGCTAACTGAGCGCCTTTACCTGGTTTTAGTTCGATAGCATGCAGCACTGTCCCAACAGGGATATTGCGCAAGGGCAATGAATTACCTGGCCGTATCAGCGCCTCAGGCCCTGAAGCAACTTGCATACCCACCTTAAGTTCATTCGGCGCTAAAATGTAACGTCTTTCACCATCAGGATACAATATCAAGGCTATGTGCGCAGTACGATTAGGATCGTATTCAATTCTTTCAGCACGACCTACAATGCCTTCCTTATCACGTTTAAAATCAATCAAACGATATTGCTGCTTATGACCACCACCTTGATGACGCGTTGTAATTCTCCCTTGATTATTACGTCCGCCTTTCTTAGGCTTTGGAGCTAACAAATTACTATGTGGCTTACCTTTATGTAGACCTGCTTTAGAGACCTCAACCACAAAGCGGCGGCCTGGCGAAGTAGGATTTGCTTTTTTACTAGGCATAAAACTCGTCTCTCTATTTTGTTCCGGTAAAATCGATATCGTAACCTGCTTTCAAGCTGATATAAGCCTTTTTCCAAGCTTTCAATTGGCCTTCAACTTGTTTAAAGCGACGGCCTTTAGCTTTTACATTCAAAACCTGAACAGCATTTACTTTAACATTAAACAGCGATTCTACCGCTTGTTTGATTTCTGACTTACTCGCATTCTTTAATACTTTAAACACAAACTGACGTTGCTTATCTGCTAACATCGTTGATTTTTCTGACAAATGCGGACGTTCTATAATTTTAAATCGGCGCAACTGCTGTGTTAAGGCAATATTCATCATGCTAAGAGTTCCTCTATTTGTTTTAATGCAGGCGCTGTAATTAATATCTTTTCATAATGAACTAAGTTAACAGGGTTTATGGCTTCCACATCGACTAATTCGACTTTGTGTAGATTTCTTGCTGCTAAATAAATATTTTCATTCACTTCTTCAAGTATAATAAGAATTTTTCCTTCAAGCTGCAGATCGTGCAACTTCGTAATCAAATTACGCGTTTTCGCATTTTCGAGTTCAAACGACTCTAAAACAACCAATCGTCCCTGCCTCAATAGCTCAGAGCAAATCGAGCGCATTGCAGCACGATACATTTTTTTATTCACCTTTTGTGAAAAATCTTGTGTGCTTGCTGCAAACGTCACACCACCACTACGCCACAACGGGCTACGTATTGTACCTGCTCTTGCGCGTCCCATACCTTTTTGTTTCCAAGGTTTTTTTCCACCACCACTTACAGCAGCACGATTTTTTTGTGCACGCGTACCTTGCCGTCCTCCTGCTAAGTAAGCAGTGACAACTTGATGAACTAAAGGTTCATTAAAACGACAACCAAATACAGTATCTGACAACCGTAATTCTTGATTCGAGCCATTTTTTGTTACTAAAGCCACTTGCATAAAGCCATTCCAAAAATTTATATTTCGATTAAATCTCTTAAGATCAACCTTGTTTTCGTTTATTCTTTTTTCTAACCGCGGGTTTTATAATAAGATGACCACCTGGAGCCCCGGGGACTGCACCTTTTATGTGAAGTAAGTGCCGCTCAGGATCAACATTGACGATTTGCAAGGATTGTATGGTGCAACGGTGATTCCCTAACTGCCCACACATTTTTTTTCCTTTAAACACACGTCCCGGTGACTGCCGCTGACCGATAGAACCCGGCGCACGGTGTGAAAGAGAATTCCCATGCGTTGCATCTTGCGTAGCAAAATGATGACGCTTTATAACCCCTGCAAATCCTTTACCTTTATTAGTTCCTGTAACATCGACCCAGGCACCTAATTTAAATAATTGATCAAGGGTAATTTCTTTTCCTAATGATAAATCTTTTACAAATTCACTATCTTCATCAGTTAATTGAAATTCCCAAAGCCCTTTTCCGGGCTCGACATTAGCCTTTGCGAAATGACCTGCTTCAGGCTTATTTAAACGTGAAGAAGATTTTTTTTCTGTGGTCACTTGAACAGATTCATAACCATCACGCTCTTTTGTTTTTATTTGAACGATACGATTAGGTAATACTTCAATGAGCGTAACAGGTATTGCCGATCCATTTTCAGCATACATCTGTGTCATACCACATTTTCGACCTATCAAACCCATAGTCATAACTTGAATACCTTCACTGAGTTAGCATTTTTAAGGAAATTACTTATCTTTCTTTTCACTCTTTTCTTTTTTATCACTCATGACTTTAACTTGAATCTCTACGTTAGAAGGTAAAGCTTCAAGATATTTTAGAGCATCTACCGTTTTATCAGTTGAAGCATAAACGTCGATTAAACGCTTATGCGTACGAATTTCATACTGATCTCGAGCATCTTTGTCAACATGAGGTGAAGTGTTAAGAGTACACTTCTTTATATGCGTCGGTAAAGGTATCGGAGAAATAATAGCTCCTGTTCGCTTCAAAGAGTTGACAATCTCTGTCACTGTTACATCAATGACTCGATGATCAAACGCTAGTAGGACTATACGTAAATCTGGACTTTTTAAAGACATAAAATTTCCTACTGACCGTTTAGGCCTTTTTACCCTTTTTAAGAAGATTAGAAACCACACCAGATCCGACGGTTTTACCACCTTCACGAATTGCAAAACGTAAACCTTTCTCCATCGCCACACCATATTCATTCATTAGCGTTACTGTGATTTTTACGTTATCGCCTGGCATAACCATTTCTGATCCTTCAGGAAGTTTAATTGTTCCGGTTACATCAGTCGTTCTAAAATAAAATTGTGGCTTATAGTTATTCATGAATGCTGTATGACGACCACCCTCTTCCTTGGTCAATACATAAATTTCAGCTTCAAATTCAACCCAAGCTTCTACTGTACCTGGTTTAGCTAATACTTGTCCTCGCTCAACATCTTCACGCTTTAATCCTCTGATTAACGCACCTATGTTGTCACCTGCTTCACCTTGATCAAGTAACTTACGAAACATTTCTACGCCAGTCACTGCGGTATCTTGTACAGCGCGTAAACCTACTACTTGAACTGCATCACCCACCTTGACAATACCTCGCTCAACACGACCCGTCACCACAGTTCCACGCCCAGAAATTGTAAACACATCTTCAATAGGCATTAAGAAAGGCTTATCCGTATCACGCACAGGCTCTGGGAAATATTCATCCATAGCGTTAACTAATGCATAAACACCACCACCTTCACAGTCACCTTCTAATGCTTTTTTAGCCGAGCCACGAATAACAGGAATATCATCACCAGGAAATTCATATTTAGAAAGTAATTCTCTAATTTCCATTTCCACTAAATCTAATAGCTCTGCATCATCAACCATGTCACATTTATTCATAAACACAACAATATTTGGCACACCCACTTGTCGCGCTAATAATATGTGTTCACGGGTTTGTGGCATCGGACCGTCTGCTGCACTCACCACAAGAATTGCACCATCCATTTGTGCCGCACCGGTAATCATGTTTTTTACATAGTCGGCGTGGCCAGGACAGTCTACGTGAGCATAGTGACGCTTATCGCTTTCATACTCTACATGCGAGGTCGAAATAGTAATACCTCGTGCTTTTTCTTCAGGTGCTTTATCAATTTTATCAAACGCTATGGCTTCACCACCAAATTTATCAGCCATACATTTAGTAATTGCTGCTGTTAAGGTTGTTTTACCATGATCGACGTGGCCTATAGTTCCCACATTTAAGTGGGGCTTATTTCGTACAAACTTTCCAGTGGCCATAATTTTTACCTCAATAACTGTTAATTATTTACTTTCATCTTTTTTACGAATAATACCATCCGCAACATTAGCGGGAGCTTCGTTATATTTACCAAACTCCATCGTATAGGTAGCACGTCCTTGAGTGGCGGAACGCAAGTCAGTCGCATAACCAAACATTTCAGAGAGCGGCACCTCTGCACGTATCATCTTCCCACCACCTGCAGGTAAATCTTCCATACCTTGTAAAATTCCACGGCGTCGATTCAGATCACCCATGACATCACCCATATACTCTTCAGGCGTCACTACTTCTACTTTCATAATGGGCTCTAATAAGACCGGAGATGCTTTACGTGCTCCTTCTTTAAACGCCATAGAACCTGCTATTTTAAAAGCCATTTCGCTAGAATCGACGTCATGATAAGTACCATCAAAAAGAGTTACTTTGACATCGACAACCGGATAGCCTGCTATCACACCATTTTCTAACTGCTCTTTTATTCCTTTATCAACAGCGGGTATGTACTCTCTAGGAATAACACCACCCACAATAGCATTTTCAAACTCATAACCCTTACCGGCTTCTAATGGCTCTAACTTTATCCATACATGACCATATTGACCACGACCACCACTTTGACGAACAAATTTTCCTTCCTGCTCTACAGGCTTACGTATTGTTTCTCGATACGCAACTTGTGGTTTGCCCACATTGGCTTCGACACTGAATTCTCGCTTCATTCGATCAACAATAATCTCTAAATGCAGCTCACCCATACCGGAGATAATGGTTTGACCTGATTCTTCGTCTACCCGTACACGAAACGAAGGATCTTCTTGAGCGAGCTTACTCAAGGCGATTGACATTTTCTCTTGATCGGCTTTGGTTTTAGGTTCTACCGCTACTGAGATAACCGGTTCAGGAAACTCCATCCGCTCTAAGGTGATAATGTTATTTGGGTCAGATAGTGTATCACCCGTAGTGGTGTACTTCAGCCCAACAGCAGCCGCTATATCACCGGCTCGAACCTCTTTTATTTCTTCACGCGTATTAGCATGCATTTGCACAATACGCCCTATACGTTCTTTTTTACTTTTAACGGGGTTATAAACGCTATCCCCACTCTTTACCACACCTGAATAGACTCTAAAATACACCAACGAACCTACAAAAGGGTCGGTAGCAATTTTAAACGCCAGTGCTGCAAAAGGGGCATCGTCAATGGGCGGTCTTTCAGCCACTGTTTGATTAGCATCATCAAGTACACCTTTTATTGCGGCCACATCATTCGGTGCTGGCAGATACTCAATAACAGCATCCAACATGGCCTGTACGCCTTTATTTTTAAAGGCAGACCCACACAATACTGGAACAATCTTGTTATCCAAGGTCAACACGCGAATAGCGCGCTTGATCTCTTCGATCGTAAACTTTTCGCCATTGAGATAACGTTCTGTCATTTCTTCAGAAGCTTCAGCGACTGTTTCAATGAGCTTTTCATGCCAGACTTCACATTCAGCTTTTAATGCATCAGGAATATCTCGATACTCAAAGCGCATACCTTGCGTACTTTCATCCCAATAAATAGCTTTCATCTGCACCAAGTCAACAACGCCTTCGAACGCTTCTTCTGCGCCAATCGGAATATGAATGGGAACTGGTCGCCCACCTAATCGCTTTTCTATTTGCTCAACGACACGTAAATAGTTAGCACCCGCTCTATCCATCTTATTTACAAAAGCAAGACGTGGAACTTGATATTTATTCGCTTGACGCCACACCGTTTCAGATTGTGGCTCAACACCACTCACAGCGCAAAAGACGACACAAGCCCCATCCAAAACACGTAATGAACGCTCTACTTCAATAGTAAAGTCTACGTGACCAGGCGTATCAATGATATTGATACGATGCTGGGGAAATTGATGCGCCATACCATCCCAAAAACAGGTGGTTGCAGCAGAGGTAATAGTAATACCTCGCTCTTGTTCTTGAGCCATCCAATCCATAATGGCTGTGCCTTCATGAACTTCACCTAGCTTATGTGATACGCCCGTATAAAATAGAATGCGCTCTGTTGTTGTTGTCTTCCCCGCATCGATATGGGCAATAATACCAATATTTCGATAGCGTTCTATGGGTGTTTGTCGATCCACTCTCAGTTACCTTTTAAATTTTTCAAATCAACCGAACCGGAAATGGGCAAAAGCCTGATTAGCTTTCGCCATACGGTGCGTATCTTCGCGCTTTTTCACTGCGAAGCCCTTGTTATGATAAGCATCTAAAATCTCTGCCGCTAAACGTTGTGCCATCGTCTTTTCGCTACGCTTACGCGCAGCCTCTTTAAGGGAGCGCATTGCTAGGGCAGTACCCCGCTTTGGGCGCACTTCAACTGGAATTTGATAGGTTGACCCCCCCACACGCCTTGCTCTAACCTCAACATTCGGCCGAACATTATCTAAAGCCTGTTCAAAAATATCGAGTAATGCAGCAACACCAAAGCTTGTCTTACCACCCGTATCGCCACCTACTTCTTCATCTCTATCTACTTTCTTAGACTTATCTTTTAATTGGACATCTAACCGTTCTAAAGCGCCATAAACGATTTTTTCCGCAACGGCTTTTTTTCCATTCTTCATCACTGAATTAATGAATTTACTCAGTAATTCACTTTTAAACTTAGGGTCAGGGAGGATAACCCTTATCGCAGCAACACGTCTTCTTGGCATAACTCAAATTCCTAGCTATTTAATTTATTTATCTTTAGGCCTTTTGGCACCATATTTAGAACGCCCTTGTTTTCGTCCCGATACCCCAGAGGTATCTAAAGCACCACGTACCACATGATAACGCACACCGGGCAAGTCTTTTACTCGACCGCCTCGCATCAGGATAACTGAGTGCTCTTGAAGATTATGGCCTTCGCCTCCGATGTAAGTCGTTACTTCCATACCATTGGTTAAACGTACCCGCGCTACTTTACGTAAAGCCGAATTTGGCTTTTTAGGTGTAACGGTATAGACACGCGTGCATACACCGCGTTTTTGGGGGCATTCTCCCAACGCAGGCACCATTGATTTCGTGCGTCTTTGTACACGCGGTTTTCGTACTAACTGGTTAATTGTTGCCATGTAATCTCTTTACTCAAAAATGTGGCTTAAATTCAATCTGAACCCTTATTTTTTTAATGCAAATCAAACTTATGTTGGTATTCACACTATACTTTTAGGCGTTACAGTAAGCTCAAAAAATACTTTCTTCATCGAACGAAGAGGGGCGAGATTGTAAATAGACCGCTCTAAGATGTCAAGTGGCGACATCAGCTTAATCACTTATTTTCTACTCTTTTTTTTGTGTTTTTAAAGTCTATCGGGCAGAAATAACGATTCAGTTTAGTCTTTCTTTCGTGTTAGGATAAATCATCATTTTAAGCTTAATTTATTGACTTCTTTTAACCTCTATAGAGAGTTGAATACTACCCCGTTTTCTTTCGTTGTGATTCATTGAAAAAGGAATTTTCTTTTACTTTCAGAAGCCCTTTATAGGCCATACCCTTTTTAACTAGGCTAACCATTAAAAAAATAACGTTTTTCCTAAATCTATTAACGGACTTAAAAAATCAGCGTTGGCTTTACCAGGGCCTGAGTTTAGTTTAAACGAAACAAAATGGCTATTGAGGTTGCCAATTTGTATTACCTAACTGGATATAGACCGGTAATATTAACCTTGGCATAAGATACCTTAACTTCCGGTGGATTTGCCCAGTTGACTGGTGGGTGTCCTTAGTTAAAGAGTTCAATGTCCTTTTTCTTATAATCGTCCTTCTAGGAAATTCTTATTTTCTGTTGTCTCATGTCAAAAAATTGATATAACAAAAGCTGAATCGTTCCATAATAGTCTTAGGATAGAGGTGAAAAAAAATGCACTGTAAAGTGCATTTTTTAACTAAGCTAGACTTAACAATGGGAACTACTCAGCTTTATCATCTTTTTTAGGTTCAGATAAGGCTTGGCTAAGCGCTTGTTCGACATCACTCGCAGTCATTAGTGGAGCAGCTGCCGCTGTTAAGCGTTGCTGTCTTGCTAAAGCATTAGCAGCTCGTTGACGACGAGCTTCTGCATGATAAGCAAATCCAGTTCCTGCGGGAATTAAACGCCCAACAATCACATTTTCCTTTAACCCTTTTAGTTCATCACGTTTACCCGTAACCGCTGCCTCAGTTAAAACGCGTGTCGTCTCTTGGAATGAAGCTGCTGAGATAAAGGAATCTGTTGCTAAGGACGCTTTAGTAATACCTAACAATACTGCTTCAAAGCGTGCTGGCAACTTATTTTCAGCAATCAATTTTTTATTTTCTTCTTTGATACGTGACTCTTCTAATTGCTCTCCTTTCAAATAACGACTTTCACCGGAATCAAGAATATTTACTTTACGCAACATCTGACGAACGATCACTTCAATGTGTTTATCATTGATCTTTACACCTTGTAAGCGATAAACCTCTTGAACTTCACTCACGATATAATTAGTCAGCGCATTAATCCCTAACAAACGTAAAATATCATGTGGATTTAAAGGTCCATCAGCAACGATTTCACCTCGTTCAACATGTTCACCTTCAAAAACCGTCACATGACGCCATTTAGGAATTAATGCTTCAAACACTTCACCATTATTACTACCAGTAATCACTAAACGTCTTTTACCTTTTGTTTCTTTACCAAAGCTGATGATACCGGAAATTTCCGCTAAGATAGCCGGTTCTTTAGGTTTACGTGCTTCAAAAAGATCGGCAACACGTGGCAAACCACCGGTAATATCACGTGTTTTTGAAGTTTCTTGCGGTATGCGAGCCACAATGTCACCTACCCCCACCGCGGCACCGTCTTCTAAACTCAAAATGGCATTTATCGGCAAGAAATAATGTGCTGGCAAACGGGTACCGGGTAAAAACAGATCATTACCTTCTTTGTCGGTAAGCCGTACCATAGGACGCAATTCCTTACCTCCTGAACCACGCTGTTTGGAATCCATGACCACAATACTAGTTAAACCCGTTAGTTCATCTGTTTGTCGATTCATGGTAATACCATCAATTAAATCGATAAACTTAACGTAACCGGCAACTTCTGTAACAACAGGATGCGTATGAGGATCCCACTGCGCAATTAATTGACCTGGAACCACCTCAGTACCATCAGATACTTTAATAGCTGCACCATAAGGCAATTTATAACGTTCTCTTTCGCGACCTTGAGGATCTAACAGGGTTAACTCACCTGAACGTGAGACCGTCACATAATGTCCATCATTGTGTTTAACAAGCTTAATGTTATGTAATTTAATACGGCCCTTAGATTTTACTTGGATATGATTCGCTAAAGCCACCTGAGAAGCTGCACCACCGATGTGGAAGGTACGCATAGTTAGCTGCGTGCCGGGCTCACCTATCGACTGAGCAGCAATAACACCAACGGATTCACCAATACCTACCAAATGACCACGAGCCAAGTCACGGCCATAACAGGCAGCACAAATGCCATATTTAGCTTCGCAGGTAATCGGCGAGCGTACATTTACTTGGTCTACCGCTCGTTCTTCTAAGATATTTACCCAATCTTCATCTAGTAAAGTTCCTCGGTTCACCACAATATCGTCACTACCCGGCAAACTGACATCTTCCGCAAGAACGCGACCTAAAACTCGTTCGCGTAATGGCACCATGATTTCTCCACCTTCAACATGGGGAGTAATCGCAATACCTAGGGTCGCTCCACAATCCGCTTCAGTAACCACCATATCTTGTGCTACGTCAACTAGACGGCGCGTCAAGTAACCGGAGTTAGCGGTTTTTAATGCAGTATCAGCCAAACCTTTACGCGCACCGTGCGTAGAAATAAAGTATTGTAATACATCTAAACCTTCACGGAAATTAGCTGTAATGGGCGTCTCAATAATGGTACCGTCTGGTTTAGTCATCAAACCTCGCATACCTGCTAATTGACGCATTTGTGCAGGTGAACCCCGAGCACCTGAGTCTGCCATCATATACACAGGGTTAAATGATTCTTGTGATACGATTTTACCATTAGCTGCTTTAACATTTTCTGTTGCTAATTTTTCCATCATCGCTTTAGCAACTTGGTCATTAGTACGCGACCAAATATCTACAACCTTATTATAACGCTCACCTTGTGTCACTAAACCTGAAGCATATTGAGATTCAATTTCTTTCACTTCGGTTTCAGCACCGCCAATAATCGCCGCTTTACTTTCAGGGATAATTAAATCTTCAATCCCAACGGAAATACCCGCACGTGTTGCATAACCAAAACCGGTATACATTAATTTATCCGCAAAAATAACCGTCGCCTTCAAGCCTAAACGTCGATAGCATTCATTAATTAGATTTAATATTGCTTTTTTATTCAGTGTTTTATTAATTAAAGAAAAGGGTAAGCCTTCTGGTAAAGTTTCACGTAATAAAGCTCTACCCACCGTAGTATCAACCAACTTGACTGATTCTTTACGTTCACCTTTCGAGTCAAATAATACTTCAGTGATTCTTACTTTAACCTTGGCGTGTAAGTCTGCATAACCTGCATCATATAGCTGACGAACGTCATTAATATCAGAACAAATTAAGCCTTCTCCTTTCGCATTGATCTTGTCACGCGTTAAATAATAAAGACCTAACACCACATCCTGTGTTGGAAGAATAATTGGTTCACCATTGGCAGGAGATAAAATGTTGTTAGTCGACATCATCAATGTACGCGCTTCTAACTGCGCTTCGATAGTCAATGGTACATGTACTGCCATTTGGTCACCATCAAAGTCGGCGTTATAAGCAGTACAAACGAGCGGATGCAATTGAATAGCTTTTCCTTCAACTAAAATAGGTTCGAATGCCTGAATACCTAAACGATGTAATGTAGGTGCTCGGTTTAATAAAACCGGATGTTCACGAATCACATCTTCAAGTATATCCCATACTTCAGGTGATTCATTTTCTACCATTTTCTTAGCGGCTTTAATCGTAGAAGCTAAGCCACGGTATTGTAATTTACTTAAAATGAAAGGCTTAAATAATTCTAAAGCCATTTTTTTCGGTAAACCACATTGATGTAGCTTTAACGTAGGACCCACTACAATAACCGAACGACCTGAATAATCGACACGTTTACCCAATAAGTTTTGTCTAAACCGGCCTTGTTTACCTTTGATCATATCCGCTAAAGATTTTAAAGGTCGTTTGTTACTTCCCGTTATGGCACGACCTCGTCGACCGTTATCTAATAAAGCATCGACAGATTCTTGTAACATACGCTTTTCGTTACGCACAATAATATCGGGCGCATTGAGATCTAATAAACGCTTCAGACGATTATTACGATTAATCACTCGACGATAGAGATCATTGAGATCAGATGTAGCGAAACGTCCACCATCTAGCGGGACAAGAGGACGTAAATCAGGTGGTAACACCGGAAGTACAGTTAAAACCATCCACTCCGGTTTATTCCCCGACTGTTCAAACCCTTCTAATAGCTTTAAGCGTTTAGAAAACTTCTTTAATTTAGTTTCTGAGCTGGTATTAGGGATCTCTTCACGTAATGTATTAATTTCTTCCTTTAGATTCAAAGTAATTAGTAGTTGCTGTATAGCTTCGGCACCCATACGCGCATCAAACTCATCACCATGTTCCTCGATAGCTTCTAAGTATTGTTCATCCGTTAAAAGTTGACCTCGTTCCAACGTTGTCATGCCTGGCTCTATCACGACAAATGCTTCAAAATACAGCACGCGTTCTATATCGCGTAATGTCATATCAAGCAACAAACCAATTCGTGATGGTAAAGATTTTAAAAACCAAATATGGGCGACTGGACTTGCCAATTCGACATGACCCATACGCTCACGCCGTACTTTCGTCAATGCCACTTCGACACCACATTTTTCGCAAATCACACCACGATGTTTTAACCGTTTGTACTTACCACACAAGCACTCATAATCCTTAATCGGACCAAAGATTTTCGCGCAAAACAATCCGTCTCTTTCAGGTTTGAAGGTACGGTAATTAATGGTTTCAGGTTTTTTAACCTCACCATAAGACCAAGCACGAATCATTTCAGGAGAAGCTAAACAAATACGAATATTATCAAAGTCTCTACCTAAATACTCTTCTCGTTTTAATAAGCCTAATAAATCCAACATTGGCGTTTTTTCATCATGTGCTTTTTCGTTGCTAGAATTCGATTCGATCGCTTTCGCCATACTCGCCAAACTTTCTTGAGATAACTCTGGCTTTAATGATTCAGAGGATGCTGGCGCAGCTTTAGCCATATTTGATGCAAGCATCGTAGCGTGATCGAGTTCTGACTTTATGGACTTTATGGTGTCTGCTTTTGGTTTAGATGTATCCAAGGTTTATACTCTCCACTTCAGATTAATCTTTGGTTTCTAATTCTGCATTAATCGCCAAGGAACGTATTTCCTTGACCAATACGTTAAATGATTCTGGCATACCCGCTTCCATTTGATGGTCACCATCAACAATGTTTTTGTACATCTTTGTTCGGCCAGCAACGTCATCTGATTTGACGGTTAACATTTCTTGTAAAGTATAAGCAGCCCCATAAGCTTCCAATGCCCAAACCTCCATTTCACCAAATCGCTGACCACCAAATTGTGCTTTACCGCCCAAGGGTTGTTGGGTTACTAAACTATATGATCCCGTAGAACGAGCATGCATCTTATCATCGACTAAATGATTCAACTTAAGCATGTACATATAACCCACTGTAACCGGTCGTTCAAAACGTTCGCCGGTTCGACCATCATAGAGTGTGGTTTGTCCTGATTCTGGCAAATCAGCCAAGCGTAACATTCGCTTAATCTCAGCTTCAGTTACCCCATCAAAGACCGGTGTAGCCATAGGCACACCATTACGTAAATTTTTCGCCAGTTCAACAACCGTTTCCTCTGATGCGTTATCTAAATCTACTTTTTGTGCAGTCCCT
>CASFML010000186.1 GCA_949295795.1 uncultured Gammaproteobacteria bacterium
AATTAGACGCCAAAGTGTGATAACACTATGTAAGAGTAAAGATGGAAAAAATTGCTCGGGAAATTGGAAAGATGGTTGGATTATTTTAATAAATAACAATTCAATCTCTTCTACAAATCAAAATGTACTTCGTGTTTTTCCTGCGTTGAGTCATAGGGAGTTTTTGGAATGGCATGGTTTTCATTCAGACAATTATTTGCAGTTATTTCCAGATGGTTCTATTCAAAATGGCCATTTTATTCTCTGTGTTAACAGATTATCAAAGAAAATGTCCCGTTTTATAAAAATAAGTTCCACTGGAAGAATAAGGGTAGAGGGGAGAAACCCACAAAAATCAGGGGTGTAATGGCTGAAATACTTTTATAATTTAACATAGGCCTCAGCCTTTTTTTAGTGTTTCCGTTCTCAGATATTGTTCTTGCAATGAATTCAAAAAATTCGTATCTTCATGTACTAGTAAATTGCAGCTTCTAGGGTTTAATCAATTTAAATAGTGTGTTATGAAAAAAAATATTCTCTTTATCCCATTAATAATAACTTCAATAAATGCTTATGCTTTAATTCCAGGCTCATTAGGTGATTTATCCGATAAACTTTTATTGCCCATGTCTTTATTGACCGGCGCATTGTATAATATGAGCTTAGCTATAGGGATAGCTTTACTATTCGGCTCCCTAATCCAATATAAGAACTATCGAAATAATCCCTCTCAAGTTCCTCTAAGCCGGCCTATTACTTTATTGGTTTTTGGTGTGATTTTAGTGGTGTTACCTATACTTACTAAATTTTCTGAAAGTGCCCTTTTAGTTTCTAGAGTTTCATAATATGAAAATTTTGATTAGTAATGACGATGGGGTTCATGCGCCTGGGTTATCAATTTTGGCTAAAGCTTTAGCCCAAATTGCAGAAGTGACTATTGTGGCCCCTGATAGGGATCGCAGTGGAGCGAGTAATTCGCTAACTTTGCAGCATCCTTTAAGATTAAGATATTTTGATGATAATATAATTAGCGTTCAAGGCACTCCAACAGATTGCGTGCATTTAGCCTTAACAGGCTTGTTAAGTGAAGATAAACTTCCTGATATGGTTATATCGGGTATTAACGCAGGTTCTAATTTAGGTGAAGATGTTTTTTATTCTGGAACTGTGGCAGCTGCAATGGAAGGACGTTTTTTAGGAATCCCTGCCATTGCTTTTTCTATAGCAGGGAATGAACCTATGTATTATTCTACTGCTGCAGAAGTTGCCAAAAGGTTGGTTACCCTCCTATATGAGAAACCAATTCCAGCAAAAACCATACTCAACGTAAATATCCCTGATATTCCATTTGATGACTTAAAAGGATATGAGGTGACGCGCTTGGGAACACGTCATAATGCCGACAGGATGACGCCTAGCAAAGACCCACGAGGACATACTATCTATTGGATTGGTAGCTCCGGAAAGGAAGATGATGCAGGAAAAGGCACTGATTTTTATGCTTTGAGCCAATCCCAAGTTAGTATTACTCCTTTACAGCTTGATTTAACCCATCATACTGCCAGAGACCAGATCGAAGATTGGATTGTTAAGATGGATACTAGGCTATAAGTTATTTTGGTAGTTTGGTATTTAGTAAATTTTATCTATTATCTAATTGAACTATATAATGAAGTATTTTTCTAAATTTTATGAAAAAATGCTTGCATGGGCGAAGCATGCCCATGCTCCTTACTATTTGTTTGTTTTAAGTTTTGCCGAGTCTTCTTTTTTTCCTATACCCCCTGATGTAATGTTAGCGCCTATGTCATTAGCTAAGCCCGAATGTGCATGGCGTTATGCATGTTTGACCACAGTGGCATCTGTTTTAGGCGGGTTATTTGGCTATTGGATAGGGAGTATAGCTTTTGATTGGGTACACCCTTATATTTTACATTTTGGCTACGAGAATACTTATCTTAAGATTGAGCATGGCTTTAATCAATGGAATTTTTGGATACTTTTTTTGGCAGGATTTACACCCATCCCTTATAAGTTGTTTACCATTGCGGCCGGGGCCTTGCATGTTGCGCTATTACCCTTTATCTTGGGATCATTGGTAGGACGAGGCGCAAGGTTTTTTTTAGTTGCTTTTTTGATGCGTTGGGGCGGTGTTCATATTGATAAATTATTGCGACATTACATCGATCGGTTATCTTGGTTTGTTCTATTACTAGCGATCGCTGTTTTTGCCTCTCTTAAAATTTGGGGTTAATAAAAGAGAAAAATAGGGATATTTCCTAGATTTCAATGATTATAATTACAATGTGTATTTGGCATAAATATTTATACCAATGCTAATGCATACATTCACTAAAACAATCAAAAGTTTTTATTCAGATCAAAGAATTCTTAAACTGTGTTAATAGCCAATGTTGTTATTAATTACTATCTTTCTATCTAGGCTAATTCATCAGGGAGAATTAATATGGGTAACAAAGGAAGTGCATTTAAAAAAAGAGGAGGTGGAAAAAAGCGAAATTCAGATGTGTCTGAGCAAGTATTCGAAACAAGACCAGAAAAATTTTTAGTAAGCCGGGAGCTTGGAGAACCAGAAACCACACCGCATAAGTACACACGTCGTGATGAAACACTTGGCGCAACCCAATTATATTTAAATGAAATAGGATTTTCCCCTTTATTAACGGCCGAAGAAGAAGTTTACTATGCACGCCTTATTGCAAAAGGTGATCAAGATGCCCGTAAACGGATGATAGAAAGCAATTTACGCTTGGTGGTAAAAATAGCCAGACATTATAATAATCGAGGATTACAATTTTTAGATCTTATAGAGGAAGGTAATTTAGGATTAATGCATGCAGTCGAAAAATTTGACCCAGAACGAGGGTTTCGTTTTTCAACCTATGCGACCTGGTGGGTGCGTCAAGCCATAGAGCGGGCTATTATGAATCAAGCGAGAACAGTTCGTTTACCTATCCATGTGGTTAAGGAATTGAACGTATATTTACAAGCGGCAAGAGAATTGACACAGAAATTAGATCATAAGCCTACTTCAGATGAGATCGCTAAGTGGTTAGATCGACCTTTTGAAGAAGTTGAGCGGATGCTTGGCTTAAATGAACATATAACATCTGTTGATGCTCCAGCCAGTAGCGAGGCGGACAAACCTTTGCTTGAAACGCTATCTGATAATCGTGAAAATGATCCTGAACATATCTTAGAGGGAGAAAATTTACGTAAACGTTTGGAGGGTTGGCTCAAGCAATTGTCAACCAATCAACGTGAGGTTATTGCGCGTCGTTATGGGTTATTGGGTTGTGATCGCATGACATTAGAAGAAGTTGGTGAAGTAATTGGACTGACTCGAGAGAGAGTTCGTCAAATTCAGGTTGAAGGTTTAAAGACCTTACGAAAAATTATGGAGAAACAAGGATTTTTTTCCAATTTGCTTTATGATTAATTTTTTTTAAATAAAAATAAAATAGTTTATAAATATGAAATGTTTATTGAATTATAAATATAGTCTCTCTTATATTATTTTAATAGTTTTACTGAATACCTTATTTGCTTATATTCCATTAATGCAAATATTTAGTACTGAAATCTCTCCTATGGATTGGACGGTGGGGGTTGTCTATGTATTGCGCGACTTTGCTCAACGGGAATTAGAGCATAAGGTAATTTTCGCCATGTTTATCGGAAGTTTAATTAGTTACGTCTTAGCGGGCAAGGATTTAGCGATTGCAAGCATGAGTGCTTTTTTAATTGCAGAATTTGTAGATTGGTCCGTGTATACCTTTACTAAACGACCTTTATCTCAGCGTATACTTTGGTCTGCCAGTCTAAGCGCACCTATTGATAGTAGTGTTTTTCTATGGATTATCCATCAATTAAATGGGTTAGCAGTCCTTGTCCTGTCATTAGCAAAAATTTTGGGTGTATTGTTTGTTTGGTATGGTTGGCGTAATCGTGAAAAACGCACAATGAGAGATGCTTTAGATATACTGACTGTTAATCATAATTAGTTATGAAACCTTTCTTTTAAATTAATATAAAGCGCTGTAAAATCATTTATTATTTCAGTATTTTTTTTATTGATATTTCAGTAATGTCACGCAATTTTTCTAAAATATCTAAAGGAGTATTTAAAGGGGGTAACCAATAAATTGTATTTCCTAAAGGACGTAACCAAGCACCCATTTCTAGTGCTTTCTGAAAAATTTGATATCCAATGCGCATTTTTTTTTCTTTTTCTGTTAGGTTTAAATCAGCTGCAATAACTGCACCAATCGATCGAATATTAGTTAATCTTTGTGTATTAGCATTTATCTCCTGCATAAATTTTTTTAAAAAAATTTCTTTTTCTTGTACTTGTTGGAATATTTTTTCATCTTCTAAAATATTTAGGCATTCTAGTGCTATGGACGCGGCTAAGGCATTACCACTAAATGTATGGGAATGTAAAAAACCTTTTCCAGAAGAATATTCATCATAAAATAAAGTATAAATTTCAGTGTGCGTTAATACTGCGCTCATGGGTAACCAACCCGAGGTTAAACCTTTACTTAAGCAAATAAAATCAGGTTTTATTTGTGCATGTTCACACGCTAAGCCTCGTCCAGTCCTACCTAATCCTGTCATGATTTCATCGGCAATCAAATAAATACCCTGAGCTTGGGTCCATATACGCAAGCGTCGAAGAAAATCTTGACTATAGATTTTCATTCCCCCTGCCCCCTGGACTATTGGCTCAACGATGATAGCCGCTAAATTTAAGGCTTGTTTTTCTAACTGATTTTCGATGTCAGGCCAAATAGATGAACAATCATTCCAGAGGGGGTCAGCACTAGAATTCACATACGGTACATTTTGAATAAAATTAGGTTTTATTAAATGGGCCTCATAGGCTTTTCGATAAAGACCTAGATCGCTAAGCCCTAAGGCCATAAAAGTTTCACCATGATAGCCATTTTGCAGGGAAGTAAATTGGATACGTTGAATTTGACCAAGTAATTGTTGGGCATGCAGGCTCATTTTTAGCGCAATCTCAACCGCCGAAGAACCTTCACTCGCATAAAATACCTTATTTAATCCCGGACAAAGAGTACTTAATTTTTCAGAGAGTTGGATGATAATTTCATAGGTACTGTTGGCAAATATCACATGCTCAAAGTAATCTAACTGGGTTTTGAGGGCATTTTTTAAGCGAGGATGATTATGTCCGAGCGATTTGCACCACCAACTAGAAATGGCATCAATTATTCGTCTGCCATCGGTCAGTTCTATATAAGAACCCTGGGCTTTTTTGATAATTAACGGTGGAAAGGCTTCATAATCCTTCATTTGTGAGCAAGGATGCCAAATATGTTGCTGGTCGCGATTGATAAGATCCATAAAATAGAGTAAAAAAGAAGCTAGTAAAACATAAAAATGACTGAAAATGCCAATAAGCCTTACTGGAAAAATGGCTCAATCTGAAGAATAAGTAAATTTCGAGAAAGATTGTGTTAAATAAAAAGAACAAAATAAAGTTAAAAGCCTGTATCAAGGCGATACGACCTTATCATGCCTTAAAAAATATCTTAATATTTGTACCCATTTTTGTTGGGCACCAATATTTTAATGTTGTTGCCCTAAAAAATTGTTTTTTAGGGTTTTTGGTTTTTTGTCTATTAGCTTCAAGTGCTTATATTATTAATGATTTACATGATTTAGAAAATGATAAAAAACATAGTAAAAAGCAAAAAAGACCTTTTGCTTCAGGAAAATTATCCTGTAGAACAGGTTATTTACTTGCTCCATTATTAACTATAACTGCTTTAATTTTTACAATATCATTACCTTTAAATTTCTTAATAATTGCAATAACTTATTATTGCTTAACCTTGTTTTATACATTTTTTATTAAACAAATAAAATGGTTAGATGTTATTCTTCTTGCTTTTTTATTTTCCATGCGAGTATTTGCAGGAATGACTTTAATAGTAAATGGATTTTCGTTTTGGTTGATTTTTTTCGTATTATCTCTATTTTTTAGTTTATCATTACTTAAACGATATGCTGAGCTTGCAACGATACAAACCAAAAATGAATTATCTATTTTTGGTAGAGCTTACACAGTAAAGGATAAAACAAAAATAGCTTTATTAGGATATATAGGTGGTTATTTGTCAGTTTTGGTCTTCACCTTCTATATTTATTCTGAAAAAGCACAGCTATTTTATAAAGCACCTTTGTTGCTATGGTTAATTAGTCCTTGTCTATTTATTTGGCTTAATCAAATGTGGCAGTTTGCTCAAGAAGGGAAAATCAACGATGATCCGGTAATATTTACGGTCAAGAACAAAAGCAGCTGGATTTTTTTACTGTTAATACTAATTTTTAGTTTGTTGGCAACAGAGATTAAGCTTCCATTTTACACCTTATAAGGTTTTATTTGAGAAGTTGACAATGCCCGGTATTCATTTTATTTTGGCAAGTTTGTGATTTTAAGAAATTATTATGTTAAGTCCTGAAATCCGTCATAATTGGACACGTGAACAAATTCATGTGCTTTTCCAATATTCTTTTAATGATTTGATTTATCGCGCACATTCTGTTCATCGACTATCTTTTCAAGCTAATGCCGTTCAGATTAGTAGTTTACTTAATGTAAAAACGGGTTTATGTCCTGAAGATTGTTCGTATTGCCCTCAGAGTGGTCACTACAACACTGGACTAAAGAAAGAACCCTTAATGACTCTAGAGCAAGTGAAAATTGCCGCTAAAAAAGCAAAAGAAAAGGGTGCGGGCCGATTTTGTATCGCGGCTGCATGGCGTAGTCCGCCTAAAAAAGAATTCAATAATATATTAGAAATGGTTTCTGCTATCAAAGCATTGGATTTGGAAGCTTGCGCTACATTAGGTATGCTCAGTAAAGAACAAGCTATGCAATTATCTGATGCGGGTTTAGATTATTACAACCATAATCTAGATACTTCGCCAGAGTATTACAAAACAATCATTTCAACACGAACTTATCAAGAACGTCTAGAAACTTTAGCTTGTGTTCGAGCAGCAGGGATAAAGGTTTGCTGTGGTGGAATTATTGGCATGGGAGAGACACAAGAGGATCGAATAGGTCTTTTACAACAGCTAGCTAATCTACCTGAACATCCTAGAAGTGTGACATTAAATAAGTTAATTCCTATTTTTGGTACTCCTTTAGCAAATAAGCCCGCAGTAGATTCGTTTGAATTTATTCGCGTTGTTGCAGTAGCGCGTATCATGTTACCAACAAGTATGATTCGCTTGTCGGCTGGGCGGGATAGCTTGAGTGAAGAAGCGCAAGCGTTGTGTTTTTTTGCTGGCGCTAATTCTATACATTACGGAGAGAAATTATTAACAACAGAAAATATTACACCTGACCAGGATAACGCATTGTTGAAAAAACTGGGATTGGAGCCTGTATTGCTTGATACCGAATTGGCTGCATGTCATTAACTTTTGAGCAAGCATTAAATCTACATAAACAAAAAGGATTATTTAGAGAACGCAAAGTCTTGCAGAGTATGCAGCGTTATGAGGGTAAAATTTTTTGTTCTTTTTCTTCTAATGATTATTTAGGTTTATCCAAACATCCGACTATTATTAAAGCTTTTAAACAGGCTGCGGATGACTTTGGAGTCGGTAGTGGTGCATCGCATTTTCTGGGAGCATATAATCATTTTCATCAGGAGCTTGAGTTTGCCTTAGCTGAATTTCTTAATTTCCCCCAAGTTTTAGTATTTTCTACAGGATATATGGCAAATTTGGGAATTTTAGGAAGTTTATTGCAAAAAAGAGCCGCAGTATTTGCTGATAAATTAAGTCATGCTTCTTTAATCGATGGGGCAAGATTAAATACTAATTTATTTAAACGTTATCCACATAATAATCTTACTCAACTGGAAAAACATTTAGTACAATGTACTTCTAGACAAAAATTTATTATGACGGATGGTGTATTTAGTATGGACGGTGATATGGCCCTATTGCCATCCCTAATTGAAATAGCTCAGAAATATTCATCTATATTATTAGTGGATGATGCGCATGGCGTAGGGGTTTTAGGAAAAAAAGGAAAAGGTATTTGTGAGCTTTTTCAATGTAAGCCTGATATTTTATCAGGGGGTTTTGGTAAGGCTTTTGGGTGTTTTGGCGGATTTGTAGCATCGAATGAGGTTATCATTGAAAACCTCATTCAATTTGCTCGTCCTTATATGTATACCACCGCTTTGCCTCCGGCTTTAGCTAAAGCCGCCTATACGAGTTTATTATTATTACAAACAGAAAGTTGGCGCAGAGAGAAATTACAGAGTTTAATTACTTATTTTAAGCAGATGGCAAAGCAGTTAGAATTACCGATTTTGCCTTCTCAGACGCCGATCCAGCCCATTTTATTAAGGAATACGGAGCAAACTCTAGCACTTTCAGCCTATTTATTGCAAAATGGCATTTTGGTTAATGCTATTCGACCCCCAACGGTTCCAGAAAATACTTCACGACTACGAATTAGTTTATCTGCGTTACATTCGGAAAATGAAATTGACAGATTGTTAGAGCATATAGCTTTGGGTCTAAAATTGATAAAAATAAATGATAATCCAGTTAGAGCAAACACAAATTTCCCAGCGCTTTAATAAAGCGGCAAGTACTTATGATGCAGTTGCCGTGCTACAACAACAGGTAGGAAAGTCTTTGTTGGAGCGTTTAAGAGGAATTCGTTGTTGTCCACAAACTATATTGGATCTAGGCTGTGGCACAGGTTATTTTTCGCCTTTTTTAAAGGAATTATATCCGACGGCTAAAATCGTAGGATTAGATAAATCGAGTGGAATGTTGGCACAAGCACAACTTAAAGAAACCGAGTGCCAACTTAGAGGTATTAACTGGGTTAATGGATGTGCTGAAAATTTGCCATTTAGTGATCATAGCTTCGAGTTAATTTATTCCAATTTAATGTTGCATTGGAGTAACAATTTCATCGAATGCCTTAAAGAAATTCATCGCATATTAAAACCAGAAGGGTTGCTACTATTCTCTATGGTGGGGCCTGATACTTTACAAGAATTGCGTTATTGTTGGAAAATGATCGATGAACATCCGCATGTTCACCAATTTGTTGATATGCATGATTTAGGCGATAATTTAGTACAAGCCTCTTTCGCTCATTCTGTGATGGATATTGATTATTTCACTTTATTGTATGCAGAAGCTTTAGATTTGATGAGGGAGCTAAAAAAATTAGGTGTGCAGAATATAGCTAAGAATCGTCAACGAGGTTTAACTTCTAAAGGAGTCTTAAAAAAATTAATTCAAGCCTATGAAGATTTTCGGAGCAAAGAAGGAAAGTTGCCAGCAACTTGGGAAATTATTTATGGACATGCATGGTCTGTAGAAAAACATTCCCAAAACCAAAAGGGAATTGATGAAATAAAAATTCCTATAAATAGTATTATTCGCGGATAATTTTTTAATGCTTTAGTAAAGAGACCCATGCAAACTAAAAGAGGCTTTTTTATTCTTGGTACAGATACCCATGTTGGAAAAACAACTATCGCGGTAAATTTATTATCTTTTTTAAAAAAGAATGGGTATTCTACTTTGGGGCTAAAACCCATTGCTACGGGAGCTCTACTAACGGAATATGGATTAAGAAATTCTGATGCAATTTATCTGCAAAAGACAGCGACTATACATATTCCCTATGAACAGGTTAATCCATTTTGCTTTTTAACGCCCGTTGCTCCGCATATTGCCGCAACACAACAATCTAGCCAACTTAGCGTTGACAAAATAATGGATCTATGTGAATTAACGTTAAATTTAAAAGCTGATTATTATATTATTGAAGGACTTGGTGGAGCTGCTGTTCCTTTAAACGAAAAAGAAACAATGCTTGATTTAATCCAGGAATTAGACTTGCCTGTTATCCTTATTGTGGGTTTGCGTTTAGGATGTTTGAATCACGCCCTTTTATCCTATGAAGTCTTAAAAAAAAGAAATATCCCGGTTGTAGCCTGTATTTGTAATCAGATTGATCCTGTTATGTTATTTTCTGAAGAAAATGCGTTATATTTAAAGCAAGCTGTGAATGTGCCTTTTTTTAGTTTTGTTCACTATCAGAATCTAAGCATTTTAGATTCAGATATTTCCATAGACTGGACGACATTAATTAAAATGAAGAAAGAGTCATTTTTTGTTTTAACATAGACCAAATCAGATAAAAAAACTTTTGAGGAGATTATATTGGAAGGAAAAGGCATACATCATCATGGCGTGATGTATATTTAAATATTGTAAGTTGTTATGAAATTTATTCCATCTTAGTATTTTTTTATGAAATTTTTCAATCAATACCGATTTATTTTTTTGGGTTTGTTCTTGTTGGCTTCTACTCAAGTGCTAGCAAGTGAAAACTTAAGTGAATTATTATCTCATATGCAAACTTCTCGTGCTGATTTTACACAGACGATCATGAATTCTAGAGGGCAAATTTTGCAACAAGTCAGCGGTAAAATGAGTATACAGCGTCCTGGGCATTTTCGGTGGGAAGTTACACGGCCTAATAGGCAGTTATTAATCGCAGATGGTCAGCATATTTGGTTTTATGATATTGATTTACAACAAATAACTATCCAAAAGCAAAAAACCACCCATACCGATTCTCCGGCAGCTTTATTGAGTGAGTCTCCCAAAAATTTAACCCAATTGTTCATTATTCATCCTTTAATGGATGTCCAGGGCTTTACTTTATTTCCAAAAAATAAAAACGCATTATTTCAATCAATTACTTTGATTTTTCAAAAAAATCGCCTACGTGAGATGCGTTTGACCGATAAGCTAGATCAACAAACTGTGATTAATTTTTCGCAAGTTGAAATAAACCCTTATTTACCAACGAAGACATTTCATTTTTTTATGCCAAAAGATAAAGATATCGAAGTTGTAAATGGTTAAACTTATGGCACACACTCATCATCACCATAATACATTGGTTACTTTAAATATAAGTTTTGCTATTGCTATTTTTTTAAATTCAAGTTTTTTACTAACAGAAGTAATTTATGGGTTTATTGCTCATTCGGTGAGTTTATTGTCTGATGCAGTGCATAATTTTGGTGATGTTTTAGGTTTGTTGATGTCTTGGGGGGCCAGCGTTTTAGTTAAAAGACGAGCGTCAAAACGTTATAGCTATGGTTATAAAAAATTAACTATTTTAGCTGCATTAGCCAATGCGTTATTACTTGTTCTAACATCTGCTTTAATCGTTTATGAATCTATTTATAGACTTAACAATCCAAGCGAAATTAATGAAGTTATTGTGATGATTGTTGCTTTTATCGGAATGTTGATCAATGGAGGAACCGCTTTATTATTTATGCGGCAAAGCACCACTGATCTAAATATAAAGGGCGCTTTTTTGCATTTAGCATATGATGCACTTATTGCTTTAGGAGTTGTACTCGCCGGAGCGGCTATTTATTTTACTGGTTGGCTATGGATAGATCCAATAGTTGGATTATTGATTGTAAGTATCATTATTTGGGGTAGTTGGAATTTACTTCAACGTTCAGTAGAATTAATTTTAGGTGCAGTTCCTTATGGAGTAAATCAGAAAGCGGTATATACTTATTTAAAAGAATTGCCTGGGGTTCAAGAAGTTCATGATTTGCATATTTGGGGTTTGAGTACTCAGGAAACAGCATTAACTGCGCATCTAATTATGCCAGAAACTCGTTTATCGGATGAGGAATATTTAAAAATTAATCAATTTTTAGCTAAGGAATTTCAAATTCAACATATCACTTTGCAAGTTGAGCAAGGACAAAAAAAATATCCTTGTGCACAGTCTTTAATTTGCTAATTGGTTAATAATTGACTTTAGTTTAAGGTAATTTAGCAATAAATTTTTGGCCTATTTAATGTTTTTTATATTATATGTAACGATAGGTTTATTAGCTGGGTTTTTAGCGGGGTTATTAGGTATAGGTGGGGGAACAATTTTAGTTCCTGGACTACTTGCCATATTTTCACATGCAAATATCCCTAATTATTTGCAAATGCACATGGCAACTAGTACAGCATTAACATCTATTATTTTTACTTCGCTTATTGCTGTTTATCATCAACAACGTAGTTTTTCTATTAATTGGTTTTTATTTCGACAGTTAGTTCCAGGAATGGTTGTTGGTATAATAATGGGAGCTTTATTAGCCTTATTATTATCTACGCAAACATTAAAACTATTATTTAGCTTATTTCTTTTTTCGGTTGCATTTAAACTTTATTTTCATAGAAGTCCAACTATAAAAAAAGAAATTATTGTCTTAAATACTTTCAAAAAATGGTCTATAGGTTTTTTTATTGGAATTATTTCAGGATTGTTAGGTATTGGTGGAGGGGCGATTTCAGTTCCGGTTTTTTTACGTTTGGGGTTGTCTACGCACCATGCAATTGCAACTTCTTCTGCTTGTGTTTTGTTACTTGCAATCTTAGGGGCAATAACATTTACTATAACCGGCTTACATGCTAATAATCTTCCATCTGGAAGTCTTGGATTTGTTTATTGGCCGGCGGTATTAGGCATATCGATAGGAAGTGTGCTTTTTGTTCCTCTGGGTACTGGGCTCGGAAAACGCATTGCAGGGAATATTTTACGTCGGTTTTTCGCGTTTTTTCTTTTTGTATTAGGTATTACCCTTATAATCCATTAAAGTATCGATATGTCTTCAAATCTTTCACAACCCATCGGCATATTTGATAGTGGTATTGGTGGTTTAACCGTAGCTCATGCAGTAACTAAGCTATTGCCTAATGAATCCATTATCTATTTTGGTGATACCGCCCATGCGCCTTGGGGTGATAAATCTGCTGCGGCCATTCAAGCTTATTCTATAAAGATTTGCGATATGTTACTTAAGCAAAATTGTAAGCTGATATTAATTGCTTGTAACTCAGCTTCAGCCGTAGCTTATGAGCTAGTTAAAGAATATGTAGGCCGTAAAGCTATCGTGGTTGATGTGATTGATCCCATGGTGGGTTTTTTGGCCAAAAATTATGTTGATAAAACAATAGGTTTAATTGGCACTAAACAAACTATAAATTCCAACATTTATAGAAAGAAATTAGATGAATTAGGTATAAATATTCGATTAAATACACTGGCTACCCCCTTACTTGTACCATTGATTGAGGAAGGTGCTATTGACCAAGCCATTATGGCTGATGCAATTAAATCTTATCTAAGCGAATCATCGCTCCATAATCTTGATGCCTTGGTCTTGGGTTGTACGCATTACCCTTTAATTAAACAACATATTAAACGCTTTTATAATAATGCCACCATTATTATTGATTCAACCGATATCGTCGCAGAAGTGGTAAGAAACATACTTAAAGAAAACAGGCTGATGGCTCTTGCATCTAAAATTCCCAAAAAGAAATTTTATGTTTCGGATTACACATCGGCATTTTCTTCATTAGCTCGACTTTTCTTTAAAATGCCAGTTATTTTAGAGAGATATCCCTTATGGGAGTGAACCTATGCTATGAAATAGGTTTTATTGTCTTTTAGCGTAAAACTGCTTATGGTAGAATAGGTAAATTTTTAGACTTACGAGGGAAGTGATATGGCTTCTAGTCAAATACGTTATAACCAAGGCCTGGAATCCGTTTTAGCCACTAATACTGTATTACGTCAAACTTACATCCTCCTAGGACTAACCTTGATTTTTAGTGCAATAACGGCTGGTATTGCTATGTTCACTAATGCCCCTCCCTTAAATCCTTTTGTTACGCTTATTGGGTATTTTGGGCTGCTGTTTCTGACCAATTATTCACGTAATAGCGCTTGGGGGCTTTTATCAGTATTTGGCTTGACAGGATTCATGGGATATACACTGGGACCCATTTTAAATCATTATATTCATGGATTTACCAATGGGCATGAATTAGTCATGATGTCACTAGGGGCTACGGGACTCGTCTTTTTTGCCCTATCCGCTTATGCTTTAACGACCAAAAAAGATTTTAGTTACATGACAAGCTTTTTGATGGTGGGGATGGTAGTGGCTTTCTTGGCGAGTATAGCGACACTTTTCTTTCATGTACCCGCTTTAATGCTCACCTTGTCAGCAGTGTTTATTTTATTATCATCGGGTATTATTTTGTTACAAACCAGCCAAATTATCCATGGCGGTGAAACCAATTATATTATGGCAACTGTAACGCTCTATGTGTCTCTCTATAATATCTTTTTGAGTTTACTAAACCTGCTTGGTGCATTCAGCGGTAATCGAGATTAAAAATTAGTCAAATAATCTGATTTAAAACAGTCACTAAGTAAAGTAAATTCTTTAAGATAGCTACATTTCAGTTGATTAGGTTTCGGTCATTATAGCTTAATTTTTGCACTATTCAGCTGGAACAGAAAAGGCTTCTCAACTATCCTTTAAAATGCTTCATCTTAACTTTTAAGAAGCTATGTACCTGTCTTGGCAGCAGAGGTGAGTAAATGTCAGTTTTAATAGTTAATGGGAAGAAAATTTTAACCGATCAATTTGGCTATCTTATTCATTCCGCCGATTGGCATGAAGAAGTAGCTAATAAAATTGCAAAAGATGAAGCATTAATACTCAGCATAGAGCATTGGTATGTTATCTATTTTTTGAGAAATTTTTATCAGCAACACCACAAAACTCCTTCGATTAGAACTATGATTAATCAATTATCGGGACCCTTAAAATTTGACAAAAGTTGTAGTCGCTATCTTATTTCCCTATTTCCTAAAGGAATACTCAAGCAAGCAAGTAAGTTGGCAGGATTGCCTAAACCCACTCGTTGCATGTAATCTACTCTAAAAGAATTTTTTCGAATAAAAATTTATTTTAAAAAATATAACTTTAAGGCGGAGCTATGAATGTTGAAAAACTTCAATGTCTGATCAAAGAAATAGAAAATGAAAGGTTGCGTGATTATTTGCTGAGCTGCCTTAAGAGTGAATGCGAGCTAAATTCTTTGAACACCCCTTCAGTTCTCATCGAAAAGGCAACTCAACGCTTTGAAAAAAAAATAAAGGTTTGTCAAGAAATCGAAAAAGATCTACCCAATCACCTTATAGCGGATGGAGATTGTTATCTTCTGACAAAAAAATTGGCTATTTTAAGGCTTAACTTAGCTATTTTATATACCAATAAAATATATGAATTAAATGAAGATGATTATAATGAAATAAAAACCTTTATTTTTAAGATTTTAAATTTTCAGAACATTCATCTTAAATTAAAAGTTTTTGATTTAACTATAAAATTATTAGAAAAGGCTAATAAACTTCTTAAGTTCAGTAAAGATTTTATAGCTGTTTTAGATTTATTAAAATTGTTAATTAATGACCCTCGTGCTTTTAAACCAGAACATTTAAGAAGTATAAATAATTTTCATGAAAAAGATATCAAGAAGGATTTTTATGGAATAGTTTATGAATTAAATCAAAAAATAGTTTTCCAAGATTTATTGAATCAACTATCATTGATTATAAGAGGTTGTGATAAATCATTATTGATGCAGTTTAATCTGGAATTAATTACTCATTGTATCAACGATCAAGCAATCGATGCTGATGATTTTACACAACTGTTGATTTTGGTTTTTCGATCACTTAAATGTTATGAATTAGTATCTAAAAATGGATTTTCAAGTATTAGAAATAATATACTAAGTCCAAAAAGTTTAACTGATTATTTACTTGAATTTGAAAAAGAATTTGAAGAAATAATACCGAAAATAAAGTTAGAATTAGAAAAGCCCTTGCCTAATCTGTCAACAGAAAAACCACAAGAATCTGATATTAGTAGTTATTTCCCTGCTTCAATTAAAAACGAAAAGTTATGGATTAAGTTTAATGAAGTTAAATCTCAAATTATCGAAAAAAATCAAAATACCGAAAGTAATGTGCATTTTACGCTTAATTTTTGGAAAAGGTTTGGAGAATTAAGCAGTAAAGCAAGTGGTTTAAAAGTCAATGCAATAGTACTGGCTACTCATGCGACAGAAAACTTAAAAGTAATTGCTGGAACAAGAACCGAACGACTAAAGGAATTTATCATTAAAAAAACTGAAAATTCCGATCTAAAAGGGAATGAAGAAATTACTGAGAACGGGTTTGATCTGAAGGATTCATTAATAAAAGCTAAAGATGAGCTATCATCCGTTAAAAAAATAATAGATATATGGAAATCAAAACTTAATTATCTTGCTAAACAATCTGATACTAGAATTGATACTCCTCCAATTAATTTAAATCAAAATCCAGCATTTCTAGTAAATGCCCTTCGCTCCAATATCGATGAGAAATTTAGCGAATTAATTAACAAAACAGTTGATGAATTAGAAAATACCAATGCTATGTCAAAAAGAAAAGGTTATTGGTTAGCAAAACCAGAAAGCAATAAACCAAATTTTGCCAAAAAAGTATGGATACGAGGGTATTTTAATATTGATTTTTCGATTAAAAAAATTAAAGCTAAATTAGGTGGTGCTCCCTCTTTCAAAGAAATTACTGATTTTATCTCGAAACAGAGTTTTTGGGTATTGTTATTTACCTTTGGTATTGTACGCTGGCCTTGGATAAATAAGACTGCTTTTGCCCATACCTGGGCGGAACAATTATGCTTACCTGAAATCATTAAGGAAACTGAAGAATTAAAGAGCTTAGCCTTAGATAACAAAGAACAATTTCTTGAAAACGTAATAAAATTATCAGAAGGTTTTTTTCTATATAAAAACCAAACTATTGCTGAGATTCTGCAGGAGTTTAAAAGTTATATAGTCATTACGTTTGGGAGATTAGAATCAATAAATCAAAAAATAGAGGAGAGTCTAAATGAAAGTAATTATGCTCCTCACACATGCACTCCAATCAATGGATTGTTTGGTAAAATATCATCTCAGCCAAAAATAGATATAATGGCGAGTTCAACGATAATGTTGTCTGCATGATAGCTTTATGTTTGTCATTTAATATATAAAAAAAATAACAATAAAATTTTTTCGTGTAAATTATAATAATAAAATAAATAATGAGAATTTAAATGACTTTTGAAACGGAAGCAGGCGCAATAATAAAAAAAATTGAAGAACAAAGTAATGTCATTATTGAAAAAATGACCAATCGTCAACCTTTTGAGATATGGATTAGACAGCAACTCAATACTGAATTAAAAAGAATTAATAATGAATCTTTGTCGAATAATTTTAAATTTTTAGCAATTATTATCGATGCCATATATCAATTTTTCAAAAATAAAGCTGAGGAAGATAAGACAAATTTTATAGAGAATTTTTTGACTAATCTAGTAAATAAATGGAGTGATTTATCTGAGAAGGAAATAGAGGAAATTGGTTATCATCTTAAGGTATATATTAATATAGATGACCAAGATGCCAAAATAGCATCAAAAAAGTTTATTGATAAATATGGTGAATCTATAGAACAATTTAAAATTAGTCCAGCTAAATATAAAAAAAGAATCAAACCCCGAATAATTGACTTTGATGAAGATGGACTTGGTTATGATATTAGTTTCCCTTATTTGTATTTTAAGGAGGTTAACAGATTAAATGATATAGAAATTGAACCTCCAATGAAAATTAAAAAAAAATTACTTCTAGAAGGTTTATTAAACGAGGAGTTAGAATCTTTATATAGAATGGAAAGCTGTTATGAGCCTTATTTAAAGAAAATAGAAAGAGAAATTAAAATAAACGAATTTAATCTTTTTGCTAGTAAAAAACAAAAAGAAGCCAGACTAAGTCTAATTGAAAAGAAAAGGCATTATACTAAAAAGAAACGAGAACAACTAAAGAATAGTAAGTTATTAATCACTAAAATAGTAACTATTTTAAAAAAAATTGATATTTATAAGAATAGATTTCATTCTTCATCATTCAGTACAATGCTTCCTTCATTTGAATCGAATAAAAATGATTTTTTAGACGGATTCCGTAGAGCAATTGATTATGAAAAATTTAAAGAATTAATTTGTTTTTCTGAATATGTTCTTCTTTCTATCGATAAAATGAAAGATTCTTTAAAGAAAATTGATATTTTTTTTAAAGATTTAGGTGTTTTTTCAAATTATGAAAACTCTTTAGAATATTATTACCGAAGCATGGAGGCTATTTTTAATAGAGATACTATTAGTGGGTTCTTAGAAGATTCTTTAATTTTATTTGAACAAAGTACATTAGTTTTAGATAATGATTATTGCTTATTAAATAGACTGGATAAAACAAAGAAAATTGTATTTTCAGAGCCTGAATTTCTAGATAAATTTATTTCTGCTAATAACAGTAAACAGATTTATAAAATTCTTTCTAATGAAATAAAACAATTATTAAATAAAAGAATGTCTCGTCTAATTTCTATTAGAAATAAAAATTATAAAATTAAAAAGAATTTAATTAGAAAGCTTCTTTCTTTTTTTGATGAAGAATATTACTTTACTAGTAAAAAATTTAAAAGAAAATTTATCACGAAGATATTTTCTAATGGTTATGAACCTAATACAGTTGAAGCAATGAAAACTATTTTAGATAATTTAAGTTGGCGACAGCTTTGTTTATTCCATATGGGCATTTTCTTTTTATTAAGAAAGGGATTTAGAGCGCGTTTATCAGAAGAATTGTTTTTAGATTTTCTGGAAGAGAAATTCAAAAAAATTAATGAAAATAAAGAACCTAATGTAACAAACATTGATGAATTATATCTCATCAAAAATCATATTAATTCTTTAAAAAGTAAAATACAGGATCATTCAATTGATTTGAATACGTTAAATCCGCTTGATTCTCGCCAAGCGGTAGTGAACAGATTTAAAAATAATAAAGAAATTGAAAATTTATTAAGAAATGTTTTGATTTTATCCAAACAAGCCTCAAGTTGCATCCATGAATTTAATAATCTAAAGGATGCTTGTAAAAGAGAGAGTGGAAAAATTCCAGAACATAGTCAATTTCAGTTAAATAAAAGCGAGGTAAGTAAAGTGTATATTCCCTTAAAATGGACGAGATAAATTTAAACAAAATCTATTTCCATTTTATATTACAACCCATACTTGGTACTTGCTGTGGATTAACTGGTTTGTCTCGAAGTATATTATCTAGAGCTGATCGAATGTCTCTTCCTGTTACGGGAATTTTATTGCCGGGTCTAGATCCATCTAATTGCCCTCGATAGACACATGAGAAACCTTTATCGAAGACAAAAAAATCAGGTGTACATGCCGCATGATAAGCCTTGGCTGTTTTTTGAGTTTCATCATAGAGGTAAGGGAAGCTAAAGCCTAATTGTTTAGCAAGCTGAGCCATTTTTTCAGGGGCATCTTCGGGGTAAGCTGTGGCATCATTAGCGCTGATGGCCACAAAAGATATACCTTTAGCTATATAATCGTTAGCTAATTGAACTAGCTCGTGCATGATATGTTTTACGTAGGGGCAATGATTGCAAATAAACATAATAACGGTTGCTTTAGATCCTTGACTATCTTTTAAACTATAAAATTTGCCGGAGGTTGTATCCAAAAGTTTAAAATTAGGTGCTTGTGTGCCCAATGCAAGCATGTTCGAAGACGTTAAGGCCATAAAATTTCTCCTCATTTGCAGTCGTTCCAGGTATTATAACCCAAACCTTTATTTATTAAATTCAATTATGGCTAAGCTTTATTTTTATTATTCCGCTATGAATGCAGGGAAAAGTACCGCTTTATTGCAAGCAAGTTATAATTATCAAGAGCGCGGTTTACAAACTCTCTTATTTGCACCCGCCATTGATGATCGCCATAAGTTGGGATGCATAAGCTCACGAATTGGGTTGAACGCCAAGGCGAATCTATTTGCTCCAAATGACAACTTGCTAGAGCAGGTTGAGGACTATTTAAATCAAAAAAAAGAATTAAAATGTGTCTTAATCGATGAAGCACAATTTTTGACAAAAAAACAAGTTTTACAGCTAACCTTTGTTGTTGATCGTTTAAAGATCCCCGTTTTATGTTATGGGTTACGCAGTGATTTTCGTGCTGAACCTTTTGAAGGTAGTTTATACTTATTGATATGGGCTGATGAGGTTAACGAGATAAAAACAGTTTGCTATTGTGGGCGCAAAGCGATTATGAATATTAGGTTTGATGCTGAAAATCATAAAATTACTGAAGGAAAACAAATAGAAATTGGCGGGAATGAGCGCTATGTTTCAGTTTGTAGAAAGCATTTTAAGTTAGCAGAGACTAAGCGTTAGCCAATTTTTTTACGATTTTCTTCATCATTGGATATATTGGCTTGATTTTAGTTTCTTTTAATATTTTCTTAATTTTATCTACTTAAAATATACTTTTGGTACCCCCTATTTCTAGTGATTAGCTTATGTTCAGAAGGGAATATTATGCCAAATAAAGGTTCAGCTGCCTTTTCTAAAGGGTATATTAAAAATTTATATGCGTCGGGTTTAGCAGCCCAGTTAACTTTTGGCATAAATAACCAAAGTGATAAGACTAATAAGAAAGTTCAATTGCATCAGCCTATTGCTGCTGAGATTGAAAATAATAATAATCTTATTGATGAAATCAAGTTTGATTCTGATAGGGCGTTGTTAGATTTATTTAAGCTTTTATGTTTCATTCACGCTTGGTCCGATACCCCTGAAATTTGGGATGAAGTTGACACTATTGAAAGAAAAAAACTACGAGAATTATTGAAGTTTAAAAACAAAATTCGTAAACCTATTAGAAGATTCATACATTACGGGTTATATAAATTAACCTTAGAAAACTTACAGCGATTTAAGCAAATTGCTGAAAATGATGAAGAGGAAAAATTGATTGAGTATATGCTCAGTTGTTTAAAAAGAATCTATCTGGATGATGAAATTAATTCAGATGTTAAAAAGAAATCTTTAATCATATTTATTTATAGCTTCCTAGAGCACAAAGAATTTAACTATCCCATTGAAATTAAAGAAATTTTCTTAGAAGCGACTCAATTAATTTCTAATTTTTCACTTTGGCTTGACAAATTACTTAAGCGCTGTGGTTTTGTTATCGCGTTAATTGCTGCTTTAGCTTGTGGTTTGAGCACAGGTGCCGCTATCTTTATATTACTTGCTAGCTTAAGTTTGCCATTGGGATTTGTGATTCCCTTAAGCATACTTTTTTTCATTGCCGGAACCAGAGCTAATTTTCAGCTTTTCTCACAACATATCCCCGGATTTTTTCAAGATCTTTTTAAAGAAGGGGGGGTAACTAAATTTATTGATCAACAAGGTAAATATCAGCAACTATCCAGAAACAAGAAATTCTTACTTTTACCTGCTGGGTTTCTTTCTTTATCCGTGGGTGCTACAGCCGCAGCTATTACCTATCTTGAAGGCATGAAAATGATAGCGCTTATTTGCCCGACGTTAATCGTAACATTCCCACATTTGACCGTTGCTATATTAGGTATATTAGCGACGGCGTTGTTGATTGGTTTAACCATTGTTATGTTAAGAACCTTTATTGGTGTATTACAATCGCAATTCTCATTGCAAGATCTCAAAAAGAACATTCAAGAAAAATGGCAAAATATCAATGTTAAGCAGATTTTAGCTTTTTCTTTTAAAGCATTGGTTATGGCTGCTGCTTTTTTTGGTTTAGTTTATCTTGATTTTACGGGAACAACGACTTTAGCAGGTTTATTAGGCTGGGTGGCTGCGGATATAATAACTATAGCGGCAATTATTGGTGACCTCCCCTTTACGTTAAAAACTGCACTAGCTTGGTGCAATAGTTTATTTAGTAATAATGATTCTAATTCTAATTTAACGAAAGATATAAAATACTACCTAGGGAAGCTAGCGGAGTTTTTAGCATTAATAATAAATGCCTTAGGTAATGCAGCATTAGTATTTACCGATTCGTGCGTTTCTCGTATTGCGAGTATCGCTTGTTTCATGAATTCATACGCTAGTAATCGTATCCAAGAGGATGAAGGTAAATTAATTCAGCTGAGAGAAGAAGTTACTCAGAAATCTTTAGGCTCGCTTTGCGGCTTTTTCAAGCCAGTTTTTTTGGATGCTCAAATTCCAAAAGCAATTAACGAACCCGAGCCAGCTGAAAATTGTTCCGTTATATCCCTTTAATACTTATTTTTACATGATTTTTTGGACAATTGGCTGGGCTTGCTATACACTACGCTTCCCAAATGGTCCCTAAAAATAAAAGACAAAAGATTGTAAGTCTACTCTCTCTGAGACATTAATGACCAAGACCTTCTTTAAGCGGATTTGTGACGATCTAAGTTTTTCTAGGCTTCAACCCTGGTTAGTGTGCCTTTCAGCCGCGCTTTTTTTCTTTTATGAATTCATCCAAATGGGCATGTTTAACTCGATTAGCCAAGAGTTAATGCATGATTTTTCAATAAATGCCGGCCAATTGGGGTTTTTATCTGCGACCTATTTCTATGCAGATGTCATCTTTTTATTATTTGCTGGAATTCTAGTCGATCGCTTTTCTATCCGTGCCATTATACTCAGTTCGATGGTTATGGTAGTCCTTTCTACATTTTTGTTCTCTTTCAGCGGATCGTTTGAAGTGGCAGCCTTTAGCCATTTTATAGCCGGTATAGGTAACGCCTTTTGTTTTCTAAGCTGTATAAAGTTAGCGACTCGCTGGTTTCCTTCCCAACGTTTAGCGCTTGTCATTGGAATTATCATTACTATAGCCATGGCCGGAGGCATAATGGCACAGACTCCTTTTGCTTTAGTAGTGCATCTACTTGGATGGCGAAAGGCAGTAATGATAAATGCTGGATTGGGATTATTTATTATTTTATTGATTTACTTGTTTGTCTATGATTATCCCAAGCATCAACTTTCTCAAAAAATTACCGATATAACGATTAACCCTATTTCAGTGATAAAAAGTATCTATTTATCCTTGCATAATAAACAGAATACTTTAGCGGGGATATATACCTGTCTTTTGAATTTACCAATTATTTTGCTAGGTGCATTATGGGGCACTTTGTATTTAACACAAGTACATCAGCTTGGGAAAACTCAAGCTTCGCTGGTTGCAATGATGATTTTTTTAGGAACTATCATAGGCTCACCTTTAGTAGGTTGGTTTTCAGATTTTATAGGTAGACGCAGATTACCAATGATTATCGGAGCTGTACTTTCTTTATTGGTTTTACTGATTATTATGTTTACACCCATATTGAATTTTTACAGCTTGCTTATTTTATTTTTACTATTAGGTTTTTTTACAAGCACACAAATTATTAGCTATCCTTTAATTGCAGAAAGTAACCCTAGGCATTTGACAGGTACATCTACTAGTTTAGCTTCAATTTTAATTATGGGCGGTGGTGCTGTGTTCCAACCCTTATTTGGGTGGTTAATTGACTTGCATTGGGATCATACTTTTTTACAAGGCGTGCCCCATTATTCTATTAGTAATTTCCATTATGGCATGGCCATTTTGCCGTTAGCTTTTATGGTGAGCTTACTTGCTGCATGTTGTTTACGTGAAACCTATTGCCAACCTTTTATTCATGGAAATAATCTATGTTGACTTCGTCTGTTAATGAGAATGTTTCTATAATGAATAAAAAGCAACCATGGATTGTTTGTTTTTCAGCGGCAATGTTTTTTTTCTATGAATTTATTCAAATGAATATGTTCAATGCCATCAGCGGCAATCTGATGCATGCCTTTTCTCTTAATGCAACTGGATTGGGTAAGCTATCAGCTTATTACTTTTACGCCAATTTATTATTTTTACCCATTGCAGGCGCTTTATTAGACCGATTTTCTACGCGTAAAATTATTCTTTCTTCTTTGTTTCTTTGTATTATTGGTATTGCAGCTTTTGCAATGACAAGTTCATTTCTATGGGCATCTATATTCCGTTTCATGAGTGGCATAGGTAGTGCTTTTTGTTTTCTAAGCAGTATTCGACTCGCTTCACGTTGGTTTCCTGCAAAAAATATGGCTTTAGTGAGTGGCTTAATCGTAACGATGGCTATGACGGGAGGTATGGTTGCGCAAACTCCTTTGACGTTATTAGTGGAATTAGTTGGTTGGCGACATGCTTTATTCTTTGATGCAGGTTTAGGTATTATTATTTTCTTAATAATTTTAAGTTTTGTTCAAGATTATCCCGCGAATTTACATCAAGAACATAAAAATGCACATCAGGAGCTTTCTAAATTGGGACTTTTTCAAAGTTGGCGACGCGCTTATTTAAATCCCCAAAACAGTTTATGTGGACTTTATGTTTCCTTGCTTAATCTACCCGTTGCTTTGCTAGGTGCTATTTGGGGAAGCTTATTTTTACAACAAGTGGACCATTTTTCTGCCACGGAAGCTTCTTTTGCTCCGAGTTTGCTTTTTGTAGGGACGATTGTGGGTGGTCCTGTTGTTGGATGGATATCTGACAAAATTCAAAAACGTATACCATTGATGATGTTAGGCGTCATTATTTCGCAGTTATTAGTGATAACAATTATATGTGTGCCAGGATTTTCTATTTTAACTATTGCTTTATTATTTTTTGGTTTAGGCTTTTTTACTAGTAGCCAAGTTTTGAGTTATCCTTTAGTTACTGCTAGTAATCCAAAGAGTCTAACCGCTACCTCGGTTAGCGTTGTATCCTTTATGGCAATTGGAGGTTATGCGGTATTTCAACCATTATTTGGTTGGTTAATGGATGAAAATTTTCAAGGGACGTTAGTCAATCAAATTAGAATCTATTTCCCAAGCGATTATCATCGCGCTTTACTGATTATACCAATAGGCTTCTGTATTGCATTTATTGCTACTTTTCTAATGCGTGAACCCCGTACTTAGCTTGAGATTGTCTCTAATGATTAGGGGACTGCTTAATTGGCTATTTTAAAAAAATTCGCTACTATACTCTTCGTTGAATTTTGATTATGTTGTGGCTTAAAGCAACCTCATGTATGCTAAGTGCGCTCAGGTTGCTTTATTCACTGCGCCTTGTTAAATAATTGCTAGAGTAGGTATAGCTTTTTGAGCTTTAAAATAGTTTTTAATCACATTTCTCTTTTAAGTTTGAGAATAAAAAATGGATAATTACACAACCTTTACTTCGGAATCCGTATCGGAAGGACATCCTGATAAGATTGCCGATCAAATTTCAGATGCGGTTTTAGATGCGATTTTACTCCAAGACAAAAATGCTCGAGTGGCCTGCGAAACACTAGTTAAAACGGGTATGGTGTTAGTGGCTGGTGAGGTAACAACAACTGCTTGGGTTGATGTTGAGCAAATTGTTAGAGAAACAGTAAAAGAGATTGGTTACAATAGCTCATCAATGGGATTCGATTGGGAATCCTGTGCAGTTATGACGGCTATTGGCAAACAATCCCCTGATATTGCTCAAGGGGTAGATAGGTTCGATAAACTTGAGCAAGGTGCCGGCGATCAAGGTTTAATGTTTGGTTACGCAAGCAATGAAACTGAAGTGCTGATGCCAGCGCCTATTACCTATGCCCATCGTCTGATGGAACGCCAGGCAAAGTTACGTAAAAATAACAGCCTAGGTTGGTTGCGGCCTGATGCTAAAAGTCAGGTAAGTCTACGCTACCATAAGGGTAAACCTATTGGTATGGAAGCAATCGTGCTTTCTACTCAGCATGCCCCTGATATTTCCCATAGTAACTTGAAAGAAGCTGTTATCGAAGAAATTGTCAAACCTATCTTTCCAGCAGGATGGTTAACAAAAACTACAAAATATTATATAAATCCTACTGGCCGTTTTGTAATTGGTGGGCCTTTAGGAGATACTGGATTAACAGGACGTAAAATTATCGTAGATACTTACGGTGGTATGGCACGTCATGGTGGAGGTTGTTTTTCTGGTAAAGATCCAAGTAAGGTCGATCGTTCGGCAGCCTATGCAGCACGTTATGTTGCGAAAAATATTGTTGCAGCTGGGTTGGCTGATCGCTGCGAAATACAAGTTTCTTATGCTATTGGTATTCCAGAGCCAACTTCGATAAATATTAATACATTTGGGACGGCTAAATTACCTGATCCACGCATTATTGCGTTAATTCAACAGCATTTTGATTTAAGTCCACAAGGTATAATTGAAATGCTTAATTTATTAAGACCTATTTATAAGTCTACAGCGGCCTATGGCCATTTTGGCCGTGAAAATAAGGATTTTTCTTGGGAGAAAACCGATAAGGTAGAATTGTTACGGGCAGACTTATTGACTCATGAAATCAAGCAAGTGTAAGAATTTTAAAAAAAGGTATTAAAAAATTATTACTTATGTGAAATTTTACAATTGGTAAAACAAGTAATTATTCTTCAAAGTATATGATTTTTTTGCGAAACTTCTATCCATTTAAGTTATTGAGAAGTACTTATGATAACGGAAAAATTAAAAACTAACATTACTGACTATAAAGTGGCTGATTTAAATTTAGCAGAATGGGGACGGCGAGAAATCACCATTGCTGAAACAGAAATGCCAGGATTAATGGCCTTACGTAAAAAGTATGGATCCGAAAAACCTTTAAAAGGTGCGCGAATTGCAGGCTGTTTGCATATGACCATACAAACGGCAGTTTTAATTGAAACATTGCTTGAGTTGGGCGCTGAAGTACGTTGGTCCTCCTGTAATATTTTTTCAACACAGGATCATGCTGCAGCAGCAATGGCTGCGCGAAATATTCCGGTTTTTGCTTGGAAAGGCGAAACCGAAGAAGAGTTTTGGTGGTGTATTGAGCATACTTTAACGGGGCCCAATCATTGGGTACCCAATTTATTATTGGATGATGGCGGCGATCTTACTTTATTACTTCACCAAAAACATCCTAAGCTTTTACGAGATATTAAAGGGGTATCAGAAGAGACTACCACCGGTGTACATAGGCTGTATCAAATGCAAAAGGAAAAAACATTATTGGTTCCAGCGATAAATGTGAATGATTCTGTAACAAAATCTAAATTTGATAACCTCTATGGCTGCAGAGAATCATTGATTGATGCTTTAAAACGAGCAACCGATGTTATGATTGCAGGTAAAATTGCTATAGTTTGTGGTTATGGAGATGTAGGAAAAGGGTGTGCTCAGAGTCTACGCGCCTATGGTGCTACGGTTTGGGTCACAGAAATTGATCCAATATGTGCATTGCAAGCGGCAATGGAAGGTTATCGTGTCGTAACGATGGAAGATGTGTCTGAAATTGGAGATATATTTGTCACAGCTACCGGCAACAAGGATGTTATTTCTTTATCCCATATGCAAAAGATGAAAGATTTGGCTATTGTTTGTAATATTGGTCATTTTGATTCTGAAATAGATGTTGCTGGGTTACGTCAATTTAATTGGATAAATATCAAGCCGCAGGTCGATCAGATAAATTTTCCTAATAAAAAACGTTTACTTCTATTGGCGGAGGGTCGTTTAGTTAATCTAGGGTGCGCCACGGGGCATCCAAGTTTTGTTATGTCTAATTCTTTTACCAACCAAGTTTTAGCACAGATTGAATTATGGAAATATACTAATCGTTATGAAAAAGGCAAGGTATATATGTTACCTAAAGCGCTGGACGAACAAGTAGCACGTGTACATTTAGAAAAAGTAGGTGCTAAATTAACAAAGTTAACTTCCGAACAAGCAAATTACATTGGCGTCAAGCCGGAAGGACCCTATAAATCTGACTATTATCGTTATTAGTAATTAATGAAACTTATTTACCAAGGTTTTTACACCCGTTTTGCTAGCTATAAGTAAAATATTTGCGGGGCGTTGTGCGAATAGACCGTTGCTAACCACACCTGGAATATTATTGAGTAAACGCTCAAGTTTTATAGGGTTGGTAAAATCCCAGTGCTGAGAATCTAATATAATATTACCATTATCAGTAATAAATTTTTCTCTATAAATAGGAAAACCACCTAGTTTAACCAATTCTCTAGCGACATAGCTACGGGCCATAGGAATAACTTCCAGCGGCAGACTTTTTTGTCCTAGCATACTGACATACTTACTTTCGTCAACGATACAAATAAAATTTCTGCTTGCCGAAGCGATAATTTTTTCGCGTGTTAACGCTCCTCCTCCGCCTTTTATAAGTTGTAGTTGTGAATTGGCTTCATCGGCACCATCTATATAAAGAGCTAATTCGCCAATGCTATTTAAATCTAATACAGGGATATTAAATTGTTTTAAAAGTTTTTCAGTCTCAATAGAAGCAGCAACTACCCCTTCGATTTTATGTTTAATGGTAGCTAAAGCAGTTATGAAGTGATTAATAGTGCTACCGCTTCCTATACCTATAATAGAGTCCGTTTTAATATAATCTAAAACAGCCTCGGCTACTTTGATTTTTAACAATTCTTGATTGGACGTTCCCACTTAAATCTCCTCGTAAGATTTTTGTCAAGTTACTTTGACATAAGCTTAATTGGCATGCAATTTAAGTTATTTAAGTTCAAACTGATCTTTTTAAAAGGTTAACTACTTAAATAATTTGATTTTGAAATATAGCCTTTTTCCTATTAAACTAAACTTTAGACTTTATACTGTTCTGAACCTACAATGAAACCTATTAGCGCAGCATCTTCTTGAGAGAAGCCACTGAGTAATGCAGGAACAGTAAAAATTTGATGAGCTGTACGCATAAAATATAAGCCTCGCCCAAGAATATTGACCAAAATAGTATTGTCTCGATATTGGGCAATTATTTGATAACGTATTTGTTCGGATATGTTCCACATAGTGTATCTCCATAAAAAAATAGTTAAATAAGAACTATTTATATTGTTTAAATCCTTACCGAATTCTATGAAGAAAATATTTGTCTTTGATTGTTAGATTTTTTAGATTCAACTTTAACACTCATTGCAGCTCAATATGGTTATGATGATTGCAGATGTGATCTTTAAGTTGCATGATTGAGCGGAAGATATATCTAAAAAACGACAAAATACTATCTCTTTAAAACTATACTATGTGGCTATCTATTAATTCAATGTGCGAAAAACTTTAAAATTGATTAGAAAGATGGTTTTTTTATCTATTTGGTAAACTATTTTAATGTTTGAACCCCAAAAAAAAGGGTTTTTTTTTAGCTATGATTTTTCTCACTTAACCTTTTTTGCTAAGCATGTGTTATGCTTGACCATTTTTATAAGACCTACTCTAAAATATCTAAGGTACTTGCTTAGTTATTGTCTGGAGCTTCTAAAGAAAAGAAGCCATTCTATAAGGAAAGACCGGTCCGATATTTTTGGGAGAGGTTCAACGATTTTAGTTTTTATTTAAAAGAGGCCTGTATGCTTAGATTGGGATTACGTAGCCTATTGTTTTTAGCATTATCTATTATTCTAACCTCTTGTGGGAAAATGGACAATAATTCTAAAACTTCCCCGCCACTGAGTTTTAAAGCAGGAAAAGATTATGAAATTATTTCTACATCAGAAATTATTCCGAAATTAACTCCTCAAACTCAAGTGCGAGTAGTTGAGTTCTTCAGTTATGCTTGTCCAGCTTGCTATCATTTTGAGCCTATATTAAGTAAATGGCTTGCGGAACAACCAAATTATGTAAAATTTGAACGTATACCCATAGTATTTCAACCAAATTGGCGCAGTTTAGCTCGAGCCTATTACATTGCTAAAATGTTGGGGGTAGAAAAAGAATTGACCCCAGCAATATTTAAGGCTATTCATGTTGAGGGACAAGATTTATCTAACCCTAAGCTTCAAGAAGAGTTTTTTATAAAACATGGAGTTAAACAACATGAATTTGAAAGTGTTGCTAGTTTTTCACCAGGTATTGATGCTCAATTATTGAGAAGTGATACTTTGATGCAAGAGGATAAAATTCTTGCAGCACCTACATTAGTTATAGAGAATCGATATAAAGTTGATCCCAGTATGATAGGTGGAGATCCTAAACGCTTTTTGCAAGTTACTGATTATTTGATTGAAAAAGTGAGAAAAGGGGACGAGTAACTTGAGTGATTTTGTTAACATTCGGGGTTTATATTTTTATCGTAACGGTCGTCCCGTTTTTTCCGATATCGAATTAAATATCCCACGAGGTAAAATAACGGCCATCATGGGTCCAAGTGGATCTGGGAAGACTACATTGTTACGACTCATTGGCGGTCAATTAAAGCCAGAACGTGGCAGTATACACGTCGATGGAAAGTTAATAAATAAACTTTCAAGAGCTCAACTTTATGAATTACGTCGTAAAATGGGTATTTTATTTCAGAGTGGGGCTTTGTTTACCAATCTAAATGTTTTTGAAAACGTTGCTTTTCCTCTAAGAGAGCATACCGAATTACCAGATTTTCTGATTCGCGACATTGTGCTGATGAAATTACAATCAGTCGGCTTACGTGGGGCTAAAAGTCTTATGCCAAGTCAACTTTCCGGTGGGATGGCACGACGTGTCGCTTTAGCGCGAGCGATTGCTTTAGATCCAGAGCTTATTATGTATGATGAACCTTTTACAGGTTTGGATCCTATTGCTCTTGGTGTGATTGTCAAGCTTATTTCAGATCTAAACAAAGCCTTAAGTATTACGACAATTTTAGTTTCGCATGATGTAGAAGAAGTGCTGAATATAGCAGACTATATTTATATGATTGCTAGCGGAAAAATTATTGGTCATGGTACTCCCGAAAAACTTCAAATTGATAAGGATTTAGAGGTTCAACAATTTTTACAAGGTTTACCAGATGGCCCGGTTCCCTTTCACTATCCCGCCATCGATTATTACCAAGATTTGTTACATTAATGCTATGTTGATATTAGATAAACTACGATCTTTAGGCCATTTTGGCTTACAGCTATTAATGAGCTTTGGGCGCTCTGGAATTTTTTTAGCCCATTTATTAATCCGCAAACCATCGTTTAAAAAAAGTTTTCCTTTACTAATCGAACAACTTTATTTTATTGGCGTACAATCTTTAATCATTATTATATTGTCGGGATTATTTATTGGGTTGGTAGTGGGTTTACAAGGCTATAATACTTTAAATAAATTTGGGGCTAGTCAACAATTAGGTCAATTAGTTGCTTTAAGTGTGGTGCGAGAGTTAGGACCTGTGGTTACGGCTTTATTGTTTGCTGGGCGGGCTGGCTCTGCATTGACTGCAGAAATTGGCTTGATGAAATCTACTGAACAGCTTGCGAGTATGGAAATGATGGGTGTTGATCCACTATGGCGGGTGATTTCACCTCGTTTTTGGGGAGGGGTTATCAGTATGCCCCTATTAATGATTATTTTTAGTGCAGTTGCAGTTTGGGGTGGATATTTAGTAGGTGTGGTTTGGTTGGGCGTTGATAGCGGAACATTCTGGAGTGCTATGCAATCTGCAGTTAATTTTCATGATGATATAGTGAATGGAATTATTAAAAGTATAGTTTTTGGTTGTGTCGTGACGTGGATAGCGGTGTTTCAAGGATATGATACGATCCCTACCGCGCAAGGTATTGGTCAAGCGACAACACATACTGTTGTATATTCTTCGTTGGCTGTACTAGGCTTGGATTTTGTATTAACCGCAGTGATGATGGGGGGTTGGTAAGTGCGAGAGAGAATAATAGAGATTTGGGTTGGTTTTTTTATGTTACTTGGAATACTTGCTTTATTAGTTTTAGCTTTTAAGGTAAGTGGGCTAAGTAATTCCATAGGGGAGAGCGGATATAATTTAATAGCCGCTTTTGATAATGTAGGAGGATTAAAAGTACGTTCGCCCGTATCTTTAGCAGGTGTTCATATAGGGGAAGTAAGCGCAATAAAGCTAGATAATGTTCAATTCAAAGCGGTCGTCACTATGAAAATTGATCCTAAATATAAACAACTGCCAGTCGATACTTCTGCAAGTATTCTAACGCAAGGGTTATTGGGAGCGAACTATATTAGTTTAACACCAGGATTTGCTCAAACGTTTTTAAAAAATAATGCTATCGTACAAGATACGCATCCCGCATTAATTTTAGAAGATCTTATTGGCCAATTAATATTTAGCTTAAAGAATTCAGGGGGTAAGAAATGAAAAAAGTAACACTCGCATTATTTGGATTATTAATCTGTACAATAGCATGGGCGATTTCTTCGCCTGTAGATTTGTTACAAAATACTTCTAATCAATTAATTTCAGCCTTGCAGCGAAATCAAGCTACGCTTAGAACAAAACCTCAGATTGTTTATGGCATAGTTAATCAAATTTTGTTACCCCATGTCGATATTATGAGCATGTCAAGTAAAGCTTTGGGTCGTGATGCATGGTTACGTGCTACGCCAATGCAAAGACAAGCTTTTGCTCAACAATTTGTTACCTTGCTTATCCGAACCTATTCAAGCGCTTTGGCACAATATACCAATGAAAGAGTAAATTTTTTACCCATTCGGGGTGATTATACTAATCAATCTCATGTACAAGTTAATAGTATCATTGTTCGTGAATCAGGTCCTTCTATTAATCTAAGCTATCGTATGACACGAGTAGGCGGACAGTGGATGCTATATGACTTTAGTGTTGATGGAGTAAGCATTATCGAAAGCTTTCGTTCTCAATTTGTAGAACAGTTGCAACATAGTGGTATCGATGGCCTAATTAATAAACTTGCGCAACATAACAACCAAAGTGATTGATTTAGATGAAAAAACCATCTTTACAGTTTAAAAAAGATCATTATGTTTTAGCGGGCTCTTTAAATACCTATACCGTACCTGGGCTATGGCAATTTAGCCAGGATATCCTAAAAAAAGATAAAACATCATTAATTCTCTTTAATTTAGAAAATGTCACTCAAAGTGATAGTAGTGGTGTGGCATTATTGATTGCTTGGACACGACTGTTAAAACAGCGTGATCAAAAGGTTCATTTTATAGCTTTACCTACACAGATGTTGGCTATTATTCGAGTGTCGGATTTAGAAAAAATATTGCCTATAAATCCTTCCAAATAATGGGCCGATCTAAAGCGAAGAAAGCGTAATTTATTTGGACAAAGAGAAGCGTTTAATCTTTCTTGGGAATTTCTATAGCAAAAAAGTTATATATTTAAAGAATTGTTGGGGATTGGTCGATATACTAGGTATAAAAATAGAGAGATAAATGGTGGATAAACTAATTATTAGAGGTGGCATCCCATTACAAGGTGAAGTCCGAATTTCTGGTGCGAAAAATGCAACCTTACCCATTTTAGCTGCTTGCCTATTATCTGAGGAACCTATTACTTTATTTAATGTTCCTCACCTACAAGATGTTACTACCATGGTAGAACTTTTAAGTGGCATGGGCGCACAATTTACCATAGGTGAGCGCATGAGTTTAGAAGTGCGTGCTCGTGAACTGATCGACTCCTATGCCCCGTATGCTTTAGTAAGAAAAATGCGCGCATCCATTTTAGTTCTTGGCGCATTACTTGCACGTTGTGGTGAGGCTATTGTCTCACTTCCTGGCGGTTGTGCGATTGGAACTCGTCCGGTAAATTTGCATATTCAAGGGCTTGAGGCCATGGGTGCAAAAATTGAAATAGAAAATGGTTATATCAAAGCTAAAACAAATGGGCGTTTGCAGGGAGCATTTATTGATCTCGATACCATTACGGTCACAGGAACTGAGAATTTGATGATGGCGGCTACATTAGCCAAAGGTAAAACCGTCATCAAAAATGCTGCACGTGAACCAGAAGTAGTTGACTTAGCCAATTTTTTAAATAGCATTGGTGCAAACATTAGTGATGCAGGAACGGATACGATTACTATTGAAGGTGTAGAACAGTTATCAGGCGGTTATTATCGGATTTTGCCGGATCGAATTGAAGCGGCGACTTATTTAATAGCTGTTGCTTGCACGCGAGGTTTCATTCGGCTAAAAGATATTCAGGCGAACAGTTTAGATGCGGTTATTTATACCTTACGCCAAGCAGGGGCAGAGATTTCTATTGGTGATCATTGGATCGAACTTGATATGCGAAATAAACGTGCAAAAGCTGTGAATGTGAGTACAGCACCCTATCCTGCTTTTCCCACTGACGCACAAGCACAAATTATGGCGCTTAATATTACCGCTAAAGGAACTGGAATTATTACTGAAACAGTATTTGAGAATCGCTTTATGCATGTGCAAGAAATGCGTAGGATGGGAGCAGACATTACCTTGAAAGGTAATGTGGCTATCTGCAAGGGTGTTGATAAACTAACCGGCGCAGAGGTTATGGCTACCGATTTAAGGGCTTCCGCAAGTTTAGTGCTTGCAGGTTTAACCGCGGAAGGTGAAACGACTGTAAATCGAATTTATCACATAGACCGTGGTTATGAGTGCATTGAAGAGAAATTATCACAATTAGGTGGAAAGATTCGCCGTGTTTCTGTATTAGATGGCGCTTGATAGAGAATTAGAAGTTTACTAATTGTCCAAGTACAACCAATAAACTTTCTAATTAGACTCTATCTAAATGACTTTATTAAACGACTGTTGCTTCACACACATTCAACATTCGAGTTTGTATGCCGCTTAACATATTCCAAATGGATTTCGCTATTTTTTTTGCTGCCCTTTCTGCGATTATTTTTTCTTCCATTGGTAAGTTTTTTATGAGGGTTTTAGTGGCTTCGGCATGTTCTACATCAGCCTCAAGATGAACTAGGAAGAATTTCAAAGTAGCTTCATCCGAAATATTATAAAATTGTTTCAATCCCGTGATCTTACTGGCAGCCGTTTGCGGAATTTGACGTTCATAAGCATATAAAGCGCCTAAACCTTCTGCATAAGACGAGCGTGATAGTGTTAGAAAATCATCGATAAACTGTTTAGTTTCTGGGAAAAGTTCGCAATTAATAACAGTAGCTTCTGATAAGCCTAGGCCTTTAGTAAATTGTAACCATAAAGCTGGATGACTATCGAGACCATTCATACCTTCTTCATCATTAAGATTTTCTAATAGGACCTTTCGCGCATCAGAATGCTGACAATTGCTGTGCGTGGCACTAAGATATCTTGGGAAAGCATCCACGTGATGATAATACTGACAAGCATAATCTCGAAGATTGTCTAACGACAACTTTCCAGCAGACCAAGCTTGATAAAGGGGATGTTTTAATAAATGCTTTTCATTCAGCTGTCTATCAAGTTGCTGCATATAATTACTTTGCAAAATATCATTGAGTGTATTATCGACTTGCATAGTCATAGTGCCTTTCTCCTTATTTGGTTTAGAACGTGACATTATACCGAATTTAATCTCAAATCTAAAACCAAGAATATGTCTCAAATATTACCAACTTTTAAGCGCACATTGCTTTAAAGGTTTACTTAATAGAGTGTATTTTGGAAAAAAGCAAATTTTATTTAAAAACAAATCAGTTTTTATTATTTGTATAGAAAATTTTCAACTTTCTGCAATTTGACACTATTTAGTTTAACTTCTACGATAAAGTGCATTATTTTGTTTTATAAGCTATAAAATGGAGTTTTTCATATGAAAAAAATGGAAACCAATGCTTGTTTAATTGCAGGCGTTTTGGCTACTTTTATATTTTTAACGGGCTGCGGTGGAGGTAGTGGCGGTGGAATGAGTGGTTTGGGATCGACAGGTGCTGCCGGTGCTGCCGGTGCAACAGGAGCTGGAGGAGCTACCGGTGGTTTAACCAATTTATCAAGTTTACTTAATGGTGGTGCCGTATTAGATTCGAATCTTTTTGG
>CASFML010000187.1 GCA_949295795.1 uncultured Gammaproteobacteria bacterium
AAAACTAGATCAGGCAGTTTAGTAACTTTTTTTACAGTTCTAAAGGAAGACCTTCCGCTAGAAGGTTTTTAGCCATTTCATACCGCTACTCTTGGCCATTTTCTTTTTTTTCAGAAGACGAATAGTGCTAAGAAACTCGAGCAGCTCGAGCAATTGATACATCGGATTCACCATTAATCTCATTTAAACCATAATAATAAAAGGAGAACAGTCTATGCCAGAGACATATTTTAAGGATTCCATTCACATAAAAAATAAAGCATCCGCCGTTTTAATGACCGTGATTAGCTTAGATAGTACGTTACAAAAAGGAATATATTGGAGTCAGTTTTTAGAGCTTGTCGAACAATCTTTTAATGAAAAAAAGCTGTCAAAATTGATTATTGTTACGACCGGCTACCTTCAGCGATATTATTTCTCACTCGCCAAAAAAAAACTTTCTGAAGAAGAGGACATTGATAAACGGTCAATGGAACTGGATCAGCAATGGTTAAATATACATTATCCAAATAAGGATAAAATAAACCTCCCTGTTGAGATTATTTCTTGGAAAGATTTATTAAAATTACCTAAATCACCTTCTTTTAAAGAATTTCATATGTGTATTATCAATGATTATGTAAAAGAGAAGGAGTTCAAACATTTAGTTAATAAACATGCAGAAGGTTATGTCAGTCGAAAATTTCTACAGTATTGTAAAGATACTCATTTTGATAGAAATCAACTTCATCAAGTAGCCGTCGACTATGTCCTTGAAGAATGTGCAGCTATACAGCAGCTCTTTGCCGACCTTTTAGCTTACCCTCATGGAATGAACCCTCCTGCCAATTATGTTTGGAATAAGTACTTTAAGGATGAATCCTTACGATATGTCCGTTATAAAACCAAAAGTTGGGATCTTGCAGATAATTCAAGTCGTCATGTTCAAAATGGTTTATTTAAATTGAACAATGAATTATCCCCGCAGCATTATCTCACAGGTTATGTCGATGGCTCATTACGGGGCAAAAACTGGAGCTTATTACAACAGTGCCTGTTTATTCGAGGTATTAAACAGCTTATTGAGTCAGTTAATGCAAAAGAACAGCAAATATGCCCTATTCGATTAACAGCAAGGAAAAGCATATGATCTTAGAAACAATTAAAACTTTTGCGAATGCCATCGATCAAGTCTTCCCCGTTAATTTTTTTATTATCGATCGATCTGGAAAGATCAAATGGGCTAACAAACGTATGTTGGAAACTTCAGGTGTTTCTGAACTCAAACTGATTAAAGGCAAAGAGGTTCGTATTTTTGGAGAGCATTTTTGGCAACATAGCCAGCAAGTGATTGATACCAATCGAAGTTCTGCTTTCTATGAGACGGCACACAATCAAGATTTTCTGACGATTAAAATTCCCTACCATCAAACGGGTTTTCAAGGAATGATTGGATTATCGATTAATATTACGGCCTTGAAACAAGCAGAACGAGCCAAAAATGAATTTATAGCCAATATATAGGTCATGATTTGCGCACGCCTGTTACTGGCGTCTATTCCTTTGCTGAAATGCTCTATCGGGAAACCCAGGATTCAAGAACAAAAGAATACTTAGGGTACATGTTACATAGTGCTAAGCAATGGATGAATGTGGTGAATAATATTTTAGAAATCTTTAATTCAGAAACGGTCACTTATGAAGAAACACGTTTTGACATTCAAGAACTCATCTTTGAGATTCAAGCGCTTTATACAGTAGTTTCAGAAATAAAAGGGCTTCAGTTCAAGACACTTTGTGAACGTAGTTTAATCTGCTCGCAACGAATACGCTTAAAGCAGATTCTAATCAATTTAGTTAGCAATGCTATCAAGTTTACGCAAAAAGGGAGTATCCAGCTATCGGAGTTAGTGATTGATGATCTACTGACCTTGCAGGTCAGCGATACCGGAATCGGTATTCCTCACTATAAACACAGCTATATATTCGAAAAATTTACTAAATTAAAGCCTTCTTATCGAAGTGCTTACTTTGAAGGTTCGGGTTTAGGTCTCTATATCGTCAAACAATAGGTTGAAAAGCTTAACGGAAAAATAACATTGTCAAGTCAACTTGATCAAGGAGCTAGGTTTACTGTAGAAATACCTTTAGAAAGTTCGTAAGTGCACAACTTTTTTGAGAATTTAATTTTTCTTTAAGCTATTAAGGGGATGATAGGCATATAAATATTCATAAAAAAGGATAGCTATGTCCACCAACTATACCGATTGTAAAATTGATTTTCTTACGCTAGAAACAGCTAATTTAAAATTTTTAGCTTTATCGAAAGAAGAAGCTATTAAACGATATTTAAAGCTTGGGAACGATCCAAAAAAATTTACAGATAAATTTGACTGGAAATAAATCTTCAATTTTGTTTCTGCGCTTGTTAAAGAAAAATTATTTGCTGAATTTTGTCCTTTATTTTCAACTGAAAAGCGGCTCGAAGGTAATCCAGAGCATCCTAAACTGTTAGAAATAATAAATCAAATGGAATATATTTCAATTCAAAATTGTGACATAGAAAATTATATAAAAGATAATAAAACTATAATCTCAATACTACTTTAAATGGCGCCTCCTTTTTTTCTATCGAGTCTAACAATGAAATTTCATGTCCAAATACCTCGAAAGTTAGCTTGTGTTAAAGTAGGTATAATTAATAATGACCCCTCATGTTTTTAATGTAAGAAAAATTTATTAATAAAAAAATTACTAAATAATAAAAAATTAGAGGAATAAAAATGGTTTTTAAATCCAAAAAATGTATTAGCGGAAAAAAAGAAATAGCTGCTTATGATAGGCGTAATGAAACAGTTAGGACCGAAGAAAGTAAAAAAAATGATATTACTCGTGAAGCAGATAATCAGTTAAAAAAAATCGAAGCTAATAAGAAGAAATGGATTGAGGGTAGTCGAGTTCAATCTATAACGCTTGAGGTTTTTCATCAACAATTAGAGCGACATCAGGATAAGTTTCATGAAAACTTATCTAACGCTCATGAAGCAAAAAAGCTATTAGAATCATTGAAACAATATCTGACAGAAGAAGACTTTAAAAATCTAGAATTTAGAGTAATGAAGCAAATTTCTTCTAATAAATTCCATCAAGAAAATTTACAAGAACTTTCGGAATATGAAAAAGAATTAAAAAATTCATATTTCGGTATAATAAATAATATTTGAAGGAATAGCACCCCATTTAACTGTAGATGCGTTATTTGAAAAAATAAGCGATACTTGCTAAGTATCATTCAAAAATTTTGGATAAAAAAGACTTAGCAGAATTTATGAAATATGCCCAATCTTTAAAAGATAAATCTAAATTAGATAGTTTACTAGAGAAGTGTAGAAAATTTAATGAAACTGCATCTCAATCATCGTTCTTCCTATCATTTCCTAATGAAAAATATGAAATAACCGAATCCTTTAATTTTTCTAATAAACCCTAATTTTTATTTTCGAAACAAAAATGTTTCTATTTTTTAAAAAATAGAGATCTAAAGCCCTTTGATTAAACAGGCAACTCTATTGAGTCAGTGTTTTAGATAATTCGTTAGTAGAGTTAACAATTTTCATGCTTTCACCATCCTCAGAGGCAAAGAAAAGAGGTGTAGATTTTATTTTGGATTCTAGAGGTATCTCTGAATTAATACGGGATGTTGTATATTTTATAATTGAAGTGAAAAAATCTATAAGTTTTTCTAAAAAATTTCGAGAATCTAGAATATTTTTATATTCATTCTTGCAATCAATAATCGAGTCAACTAAACCAAATTTTGCAACCCATTTTTTTTCATTTTTTTGATTCACTTCTATTTTAAACATAGTTTTTCCTTTTAATATAATCTCTTTTTCATGATCAGCTAATTTGAAATCTTGTTTAAGAAACGAATAAGAAATAGATAAAAATAAATTATTTTTATTTAACTTAAGATCTACATTAAAATCAGTTACGATAGCATTAATATCACTACCCATTAATTGGTAGGAGCAAGTCATGGTGGGGATGCCATAATAGAGCTGGTTTAAAAAAAGCTTGATGAAATTTTCATAATATTGTTTGTCAGAAGACTCGATAGTATATTTTTTAAAAAAATAATCAAACAAAGCTTTACTACTTTTTATCCCTTGACTTTCTTCTTTATTGGTTTCTTTATTTTCATCAGGTATTAAAATTTCATTAGGCGCTAAGCATGGAACACTATCAATTGATAGATTTAGCCTATAAATATCTTTATAAAATGCATCTATTTGAGGCAATGAACCATCTGGTTGTAAGACGGTAAGAGTAGTTTTTTCAATCGATCTATGATTTGTAAACGAACCCATAGCATGCCCCTAAATATTATTATTCTTGTGCACATAATAGGGTTAGCAACGTTGAAAGTCAAAATTTGTAACGAGTTTATCTTTTAAACCCCGTTCAGCCACTTCTTTCGCGATATTTATATAACGTTTTCTGTTTTTATCACTTTGATCATGCTCATACTGTTTAGCTGCGGTTAGTAATTCTTGTTGGGCATCACAGGGATCCGATAAATTGGCTTGTTGATTACTTAAACCCGGCACTTGACTATTCAGTAATTGATCCCGATGTTTTAAAGCTTCACACATCGAATTCTCATAATAATCTTTTACTGGTGGCAAATGTGGTTTGTGAAAGTGAACAAGGACCTCGCTTAACTTTACTTCGGATGAAT
>CASFML010000188.1 GCA_949295795.1 uncultured Gammaproteobacteria bacterium
GAATAGACGAGTAGTTTTCCAAAGTATTTCTTTTTTGCTCAGAGTAAATAATATTTGTTATTTTTAAAAGAATTTCAACTGTGATTGCGTTTAATCCTTTAACAATCTAACCGTTAGGTTAGTCTATTTTGTAAATGATCTAATAAATATCTGAAATAGATATATATTTATAAAATAATATCCTTATCTAAAAAATAGATTTATTATTATCTTTTTAGATATTACATGGTAAGCTTCTTGCTAAATCACTATTGAAAAAATTTAGAAATTTTTCAACTGAAATGATTAAGAAAATTTTTTAAAACTATTTATGAAAATAAAAATATTAAAAAATATGATTTTATTCTACTAGATAAAGATAATTTTTTAGTAAAAAATAGATGCATTTTGATGTAATTTATTTATTTTTTTATTAAAAATAAATTATCTTGATAATTTATAAAAAAATTTTTATTATAAATAAAGGGCGTATGGAAATTTTTAGAAAAATAAAAAGGAGTAGTAATATGTTAGCAAGGCAGCTTTTTCAATCCGATGATGCATTCGATCCGTTTATGGATGCTGAGGATTATGACGATCAAGATAATGATCTTCAAGAATCATCCGACGAGGATAAACCATCTGAATCACAAAGTCAGTTAATACCTCTCAAAGAAAAACCCTCTCTATCTGCTTATTTATCCCAGTATTGGCACTCTAGTTATTTTATAAATCGTTTGGCTTGGTGGGGGATAAAATACCAATCTGAAGTAGATGCCGATTTATTACAAAATAAGAATTCAACTCGCTTATTTTGGCTAAAGGGTGAAGGTATCCCTTTAGAGAACTGGTCCAAGATTCAGCGAGCTAACAGGATAAAAAATTTTATTGATTCAGCAAATTTTGTACTGTCAGATGCTGGATCAGCAATCATGGCTGCCTTATTACTTCATGATTTGATCAGTTATGGTCTGTTTCCAGAAGAACGTTGTGGAACTTCTTTTCCTAGTATTTTAGTTGGAACAGCAATGAATCAAATAACATGGATGAATCATTTTGGTAGTGATGTAATTCATGAAGCCGCTTATTGGACCTGGTTAGGAATAATATTGATTCCGCCTATGGTGGGTTTAAGTTTCCTTTTTTTGCGTAACCAACAACTAGGTATTCTTAATAACCAATCGCATAATATGGAAGTTGCTTTTTTAGCTAACCTGGATAAAGAAACACTTACATTTAAACAGGCGCTCTTATCATTGTTTCCCATGAGCCGCTTGAGTAGAACATTAACTCAGGTTAAATGCATGCTGTTATGGGATGGTAGAAAGGATGATGATCAAAAATTATTAATTTCATTGCATTTTAAAAGAACTTTAATAAATACTTTGATTGAGCTTGTGGAGTCTAATTATTTTCTTATACGTTATCAAGCAATGCAGTTGCTTACGCAAATAGCTGCCAGTTTTCATCCGGAAAATCTGGATCGTTTTATTGATGATCAGACTCACAAAGCTGATTTAGTACAGCTAAGAACAACTATTTTAACTACACTTAGAAAAGACCCAATAAATGAAGCGAGTACTCGGCGAACCTTGGCTGAGCTTGAAGCGGCCTGTGCTCATCCATTGCCATTCGAAGATATGGAAGATGCAGTTCTTTTAGAGGATCGTCAACGAGGAGGGATGGCCCGGTATTTTCGTTGGACCTTAGGTGACGATACACGACCATCAACACAATTATTTTGGATTCCCAGTTTACTGATTTCTACTTTTAAATTTTATTCTATTAGTCTTTATCTTGAATTAATAGTAAAAAAGCTAATGGATATCGCCTATTATTTTCATGATAAATCGGTTTGTGAAAATAATGGAAATTACTTCAAATTCCTTATGCTGAGCGAGCGCTATGAGTGTGTGGCGTGTGATTGGCCTTTTGTAAGCTATCAAAATAGCTTAACAGCACAAGCTTGTCTTGAAAGTTTATTTCAGCAAAGACAAACGCCTAAGGAATTAAGGCATTATCTCAATGAATTACCTGTTGTGCGTGGAATTTCACGCGTGGATCTTTCTCAATATGATTGGTCCAATTGGTCGGCATTAGATTGGGAAAAACTGCTCCTTGCTTTAGAGCCTATGTTCGTTTCTCCCTTAGAATTATTTAATATCTCAGGGATTAGTGAAGGTGTTACTCGTGCACCGACTGAACAACATCTACAAGCCTTAGTACAGCTATTAACCCAGATCAATATGACCCAGTTTGATATGAGTCATTACCGTTTAACCGACGAATTGTTTCGGGTGTTATTGGATTCACTGCCTTATCCGTCATTGAGTGGACTGTATTTGCAAGATACCAATATGACTGATAGCAGTGCAATTTATTTAAGCGAATTAATTGCTAACAACGGATTTAATTTAACTGAGTTATATTTGGCAGATAATCAAATAGCGGATAAAGGGATTATCCAAATCAGTCAAATAGTATCTAATAGTTCATTGCAGGTATTAAATGTCGCGCACAATTTATTTTCTGATTTAGGTTTACAACAGCTAGGGTTAGGAATCCAACAAGGTATTTTACAAGGTTTAGATTTATCCGATCAATCCTTTTCCGCCAATGGATTAAGATTGTTTAGTGATGCTTTAAAAGGAAATACTTCTTTAAGCAGATTGAAGTTGAATAATATTGGGTTAACTCGTGATCACCTTATTGCATTACAGAGTTGCTTAGAAAATATAGAATTTTTAGATATCTCAGCTAATTTATTGGGTAGCCAAACAATCCAGTCAATTTTAAATTTCTGTAAGCAAAACTTGAAGGTACTCATTTCTCAAAATAATGATCTGGGTGAAGAGGCAGGTAGCTTCATTGCTGAGAAATTATCGGCGACCTCTATAGAATATTTAGATCTTTCAAAGAATTTTTTAGGAGCAGGATTTAATGATCTCATTCGAGCCTTACCCAATTCGCAAATATTAAGTTTAATTTGCGAAGAATGCGATTTAAAGGATGCCGATGTGGCTGAATTAAGTTTAATTTTTGCGAATGATACTTTATTGTTACAATCATTAAACTTAAATAACAATAAAATAAGCAATCAAACCTTATTTAATTGCTTAGAGGAATTACCGAAAGGTTCGTTGCGTGAATTGCATCTTAACAAGAATGAGATCAGTTGCGCTAAGCAGAACACGTCTGTTTTAGCACAGGGATTAGCTCAAACCAATCTGACCGTTCTTGATTTAGGTAACAATCAATTAGACCATAATTTCTTTAATGAATTAGCCCCTTTATTACCTCAATCGTCCTTGCAACAGCTCAGTTTGAGCGGTAATAAACTTGAA